>CAZBLG010000050.1:0-4742 GCA_964492805.1 uncultured Candidatus Saccharibacteria bacterium | reverse complement strand
TATACCACAAATTGCTATACAGCTATGGATACTGTCCAGGGTGCTGAACGGCTGGTCTGCTTTTCTTTGGAGAAGTTATCTGGTTCGAACCGTCTTTTGCAGAGCAAAAGTAGGTTCGGCGTAGCGAGTGAGCGAAGAAGGCTGCAGCCGACCCCCTGGTGCCCAAGCACCAATACAAACCTGCCTGACATCTCATCTTTATCTAGTCAATCATGATGAGTTTGGCTAAGCTATCTTTTCCGCTATAATCTAGGCATGCGTAGCAGGAAAAAACAACCGCCCCCTCCAGTCTCTGACGAAGAGATAATCACTATCATCTTACCAGTAATAAACTCATGAACAGCACCAATAAAGACTTTTTCACATTCAATGTTCACCACTCTGCGCTGGTCGTCGGCCATACAGGCGCGGGCAAAACCGAGCTGGTTAGGCAGTATATTCGACGTATTGAAAGAGCATTTACGCCCGATCAGATGAAATATGTCATATACGACTTGAAGCAATGTGAGTTTGACACGAAGTTTGATGGTGGCGCAAAAGAAGAGTACCTCTACACACCGCTACGCACCGGTAGACCAGAGGATATGGACTATCTTGAGGAGCTCGCCACACTCGCCAAAACACGCTCTAACCAAGACAGCCCTACTCCTTTTATCTTCATATACATCGAGGAGTGTGATCTAGCTGCGCAGTACCCGAGTAGGTTCCATAACGCGGTCATTATGATAAACAATAACGCCAGAGCGGCAAATATGAAATTAATTTTCTCCACCTCCAGACCCTCACCAGATATTATTACACCAGAGCTGCGCGACAGTTTTGACCTTATCTTGAGCGGATCACTTGCCAGCAAGAAAGATGAGCAAACGCTTGGCTCGTACGGCTCGCTAACTCCGCACGATTTTATGGTCAAAGAGCAGTGGCACTACGAGTGAACATTTACCTAGACATTGACGGCGTGCTGCTTGCCAACGAGGAAAACCTTGCAGTCGGCGCGGCCGAGTTTATCAAGTACGCCGTCGAGCACTTCGACGTCTATTGGTTGACCACTCATTGCATGGGCGGAACGACCGAGCACCCGATAAACTATCTCAATCGTGCATCCGATAAAGATTTACGTCCATGGCTCGAAAAGTTCAAACCCGTCGTCTGGAGCCTGAAAAAAACCGAAGCTATCGACTTCACGAAACCGTTCCTATGGTTCGATGATGACTGCTTCACCGGTGAGAAAATCGATCTTCATCAGCACGGCGCACTGAACTCTTGGATTGAGATCGACCTGCGCACTACACCAGACCAGATGGTAAAAGAGCTTATCACACTTCAGGCATTTACAGACAAAGGCTAACCTCTGCTACAATAGCATCGGAAGATTCGCGCCTCTGTACAAACTAAAAAGTCACAAAACCGGCAGGGGACTGGGTTATACAAGAGCCTCTTGATATCTCAGAGGAGCTAAGAATTTATGCTATTAGCGGAGAGGTACACCCTATAGCAGTAGTTCGTCAACATATGACATCAGAGCGAAACACCCAGGCCGTTGATTCTCGAAAGTTAACGAAAGACGAGATAGATTTTTCACTGAAAATAGCTAAACAAAACCGCCAGATGGATATGATCGGTCTCGATATCGTCCATGCAGCAGACGGAAAGCTCTATTTACTGGAGGTGAATAGATCACCAGGTTTTGCGAAGTTCGCTGAGCTCACAGGGGTTAATTTAGCGAGCACACTTTATCACGAAATTAAATGATTAAATCAAAGCCAGCCCAGTACAGACCAAGTAAATAAACTTGACTTATATACCCCCACGGGGTATACTAAATAGTATGCAAGATAAGATAAAGATCAGCGCAATCCGTCGGCTCAGGATAGTCGAAGGGCAGGTCCGTGGTCTGCAGAGCATGGTAGAAGATGACAAGTATTGTATCGATATCATCACTCAGGCATCGGCAATAAAGGAGGCGCTGTCGAGCTTTGAGGATCTACTGCTCGAAAATCATTTAAGTACTCATGTCATTGATCAGGTGAGGGGCGGCAAAGAAGAGCAGGCTATAGAAGAGGTGCTAAAAGTATACAAGCTGAAGCGTAAGAAGTAAGTTACGCAACAAGGAGAGGTAAAGAATTATGTCAAAATACGCATGTCCAATGCATCCTGAGGTCACCTCGGACAAACCGGGTAAGTGTCCGAAGTGTCATATGGCACTTGAAAAAACCAAAACCTCAAAGCACGATCACAGCCACGGAGAGCATGCAGACCATCACGACAAACACGCTGGACATAGTCCAAATATGTTTAGGCAAAAATTTTGGCTGAGCCTTATATTAACTATTCCTACTTTATTGTTTTCTCAGACCATTCAAAATTGGCTTGGATTTGAATTTGGCTTCTCGGGCAGCCAGTACATACCGGCGGTACTCGGTACTGTCATCTTTTTCTATGGTGGACTGGTCTTCCTAAGAAGCGCGCGAGGTGAACTGGCGGCTCGACAACCAGGTATGATGACGCTTATTTCAATGGCGATCACTGTGTCATTTATCTATAGCCTGCTCGTTACCACTGGAATCGTCAGTGGCATGGACTTTTGGTGGGAGCTGGCCACGCTAGTGACTATTATGCTGCTTGGCCACTGGATAGAAATGGCGTCGGTTGAAAACGCCCAAGGTGCACTCAATGAGCTGGCAAAACTCCTGCCAGACGAAGCGGAATTGGTTAAAGACGGCAAAAACCACAAAGTTCCGATAAGCCAATTGAAGATCGACGACAAGATACTGATTCGTCCCGGTGCCCAGGTGCCAATTGATGGCGTAGTTACTAAAGGTAGCTCCAGCGTTAATGAGTCAATGCTAACAGGTGAATCAAAGCCGGTTAAAAAAGTCGTCGGAGCCAATGTCATCGGAGGCACAATCAATACCGATGGTGCCTTGACTGTTTCAGTCACTAAAGTTGGAGGCGACACAGCGCTAGCTGGAATCATGAAGTTGGTTGAAGAGGCTCAAGCCAGTCGATCAAAGACTCAAGTCCTGGCTGATAAAGCAGCCGCTTACTTAACCTATATTGCTGTATTTGCTGCTATTGCCACGTGGATTGGCTGGTGGATCGCTGGTGCGTCGACTGGGTTTATATTAGAGCGGGTTGTCACGGTGCTGATTATCGCTTGTCCGCACGCTCTGGGATTGGCTATTCCACTAGTTACAGCTATCTCAACCACCTTAGCGGCAAAAAATGGCCTACTAGTTCGTGAGCGTCTAGCGCTCGAATCGGCCAGGAAAATTGACGTGGTGCTATTTGACAAAACCGGTACACTAACCAAGGGTGAGCAGGGTGTAGTAGAGGTAGTTTCTGAGGACACAAAGCACATGCTCAGCCTGGCTGCGGCCCTAGAGCGCGAGTCCGAACATCCAATAGCTCGAGCTATCTACCAGTACGCCGATGATCAGGGTGCGCCGGAGATTCAAGCTACAGACTTTCTAGCGATGTCTGGTCGTGGCGTTCGCGCAAAGGTCGGCGGCAAAATCGTTCACGCTGGTGGACCACAGATGCTCGAGAAGTTAAAACTAAACCTCAACGATGACTTACAGGCGGCCTCTGAGGCGGCTTCAAATGACGGCAAGACTGTTATATATGTCATCGACGGCAAGAAGATTCTCGGAGCAATTATGCTAGCTGATGTTATCCGTGAAGAGTCAAGGCAGGCTGTCGAAGCTCTACACAAAATGGGCAAGCGGGTCGCAATTTTGACAGGTGATAGCAAGGGCGTAGCAGCCTGGGTAGCCAAGGAGCTGGGTATTAAAGAATATTTCGCTGAGGTGCTACCAGAGCACAAGGCTGAAACCATCAAGAAGCTGCAAGCGGATGGCAGCCGAGTTGCCATGGTGGGCGACGGCGTCAATGACGCCCCAGCATTGACCCAGGCCAACATTGGCATCGCAATTGGCGCAGGCACCGACGTAGCAATCGAATCGGCCGGCATAGTCTTGGCCAGCAGTGATCCAGGTGGAGTTGCTAAGGTCATGAAACTCTCAAAGCATACCTACAGAAAGATGGTTCAGAACTTGGTCTGGGCAACTGGCTACAACGCCCTAGCCCTTCCGCTCGCAGCCGGAGTGCTGGCTGGAGTTGGCTTCATCTTATCGCCTGCAGTTGGTGCGGTGCTGATGTCGTTCTCAACAATTATTGTTGCGCTCAACGCTCAGCTATTAAGGCGCACTAGACTTTAGCTATCAGCGCTTTTACGACTAGCCCAAGTGACATACACTCGACTTATTGTTATAATATGAAAATATGAAGTCGTTGAGTCTTACGGAGCCGCATATTATAGCTATGGTTGGTATACCAGGTGCTGGCAAGACTCGTTTTGCTCTGCAATTTGCTGAAACATTCTATGCGCCATTTATCAATGACCGGCCACTAAGGATCATTTCCCGTAACCCACAAGACGGCAGTGATGTGGCACTTGAGATACTCAAACAAGTCATGCGAACTGGCAAAACTGCTCTTTTTGAAGGGGAGACTTCTAAAAGAGTTGACCGCGAGTCTCTTATCAAGATAGCCAAGGAGCATGGGTACAAGGTGCTTTTTGTGTGGGTTCAAGCAGACCCCAGCGCAGCTAAACTTAGGGCGCTTAAAAATGGTGTTGACGAAGAAGATCAAGCACAGCTCGTTAAAGAGTTTTCACCACCTCACGAAAGTGAGCCATACGTGGTCATTAGTGGCCACCACACCCACGCTACACAAGCTCG
>CAZBLG010000049.1:3153-4895 GCA_964492805.1 uncultured Candidatus Saccharibacteria bacterium | reverse complement strand
GTTTTTTGCGAGATAATCAAGCGTCGGTCGCGACCTTCACCCTCAGAGTGAGTGGTGATGTCGCTATATTCAGCGGCTACGTTATGCACTGTCCAGCGGTCAGCGGCGTTGAGGTCAAGTACTTTAGAGTCGCCCGTCTGACGAACCTCGTCAATCCAACCACGAGCCTGTTCAGCCACCTTATCGGCGTGCTGTTTCTTATAATCAGCTATATCAACATTTATACGCGTAAGTGCGGCGTTGCTATTTCTAAGGGCCGAGGAAAGAAGGGATTGGATGCTGCGTAGTGTTTCTGCGCCCCGACCAATCAGCAGGCTGTTTCGCTCGTTTGAAGGAATGTCAGCAACGATGATGTCATCCTCCACCCGAACATCGATCTCAAGATTTAAATCAAAAAAGGCGGTGATGTCTTGAAGGTATTTTTTGACAAACTCGATGGTTTCAATCTGATCCATGGCGGTATCTCCCTACTTATCCTTAGCCTTTATTCTGGTAATCTTTGCCTCCGGTGCCTTCGAGGCTCGCTGTTTAGCAGACGGTGGTTTAGAGCTCGAAGTTTGTGGTTTAGCGGATTGACCTAAGTCTTCTTTGGTTTCTTTAAGGATGATAGAGTTCTGTAGGTAGGCTACGGCGTTACTGGTTGCTAGGTAAAGTGCCAGCGCACCTGGTAGGCTGATCATGATCACAAACAGCATGACTGGCATGAACTTCATCATCTTTCGCATGACAATCGCATTAACTTCAGACTGATCGGCTTCATTGCCCTGCCCAGCCTCAGCTAGCACGTCGCGTAGTCGACGACTACTTTCTTCGTTTGGAGTCATTTGCTTGGTTAGGAAATACTGAAGCACCGCTGCTATAAGCGCTAGGAGCACTAGGCCAATCACAACGCCATTTTCTGAAATAGCATTTTGAGTCAGGTCAACTAGCCCGAGGAAGTTCTGATTGAAGTTGTTAGGATTTGCTATAAGATCACGAACGACTGCAAAGTTTTCCATAAATCCATAGGTGAACCTGCCAAGTTCATCACGGTTCATAGCAAAGATCTGCACCACGCGGTAGATACCGATAAGGATCGGCAGTTGAATCAGCAAAATACCAATTGAGCCAAATGGACTGATGTTGTGCTTTTTATAAAGCTCCATCATCGCCAAGCCCTGAGCCTGTTTATTGTCTTTGTATTTGGTTCGTAGTTTCTTAAGTTCAGGCTGCATTTTGCGCATGGCTTTGGTCTGGTTTAGTTGCTTTTTAACCAGAGGCCAGAGGACTAATCGAATAATTATTGTAAATATTACAACGCTTAGACCGAAGTCGCTTCCTGGAACAACGGCATAGATAGCCATGAGCAGGTTTAATATTGGCTGAACAATAATTACGTCAAAAAAATTCACTAGTTTTTAGTACCTCGCATTACTTCTCTAGTGAGTATTGTACCAGATTGAGGGTTATTTATATAGCCTAGCTTGAGAGAGTAGCTGTTTTATAACCTCCTCGAGTGCTGAATGCTCCATGGAGTAAACCTCGGCCGAGAAGACCATTAGCGCTAGGTCGTGGCCGTCTTTTAGGGTTGGTAGTTCGCGGCGGATAACTTCATAGATACGTCGACGTATGCGGTTGCGCCGGACGGCAGATTTGACAACTTTTTTGCCGACAACTACAGTAACTCGACAGTGTTTTCGTCTCGGGTTGGCGATAAACTTCAGGGTAATTAATGATGATCGAATGGATTGGCCATTTCTATA
>CAZBLG010000049.1:0-3053 GCA_964492805.1 uncultured Candidatus Saccharibacteria bacterium | reverse complement strand
TTTGCTCGGCCCTTGAGTCGACGGCGCTTAATAACAGCACGTCCAGCCTTAGTAGCAACTCGCGCTCTAAATCCATGTGTTCGCGCTCGGTGGCGCTTGTGTGGTTGGTGTGTTCTCTTTGGCATATCTTAAAGAGGATATCACTTTTTGGCATTTTTCTCAAGTGTTCGGTGGTTTTTATATCTTTTTATGGTCTAGTGATACTCGTCTGTCCACAGAAAAAGGATTATTATCCACATGATTAACAGATGGTGCTGCCTACTGTGGATAAGTAGCACCTCTGTTTGCCGACCAATTGTAAGAATCTCTCTCGACCTTGTGGAAAACTCTTATTTTCTGTATAGTTAGGGTTAATAAGTTTGGGGGAATAAAGTGAATCAAGAAGGTGTTTGGCAGGGTGTATTAGGTGAGATTGAACTGTCTATTCCCCACGCCTCTTTCACAACCTGGTTCAAGAACACGGAGCTCGTTGAGATCTCTGACAATACAGCTGTTATAGCTGTTCCGAACATCTTTGTAAAAGCTCAGCTTGAGAAGAAGTTTAACCAACAAATCACTGATGTTTTAAAGAAATCAGGTGTGCCTGCGGAGAAAGTGTCTTTTCGTGTAAAATCATCAAACACTAAAAAACGAGCACCGATCAGCCGTGAGGTGTCGCAGCCTGCAGTTGACACTCCTGAAAGTATACTTATCAAACCCTCGCAGAAATCTTCCACCACCAACCTCAACCCTCGCTATACTTTCGATACTTTTATCGTAGGGTCGAGTAACGACCTAGCCTACGCCGCTTCACGAGCCGTCGCTGAAAATCCAGGACAGAAGTACAATCCACTATTTCTTTACGGCGGAGCAGGACTTGGTAAAACTCACCTAATGCAAGCAATCGGCAATGAAATTACTAAAAAACAGCCCAGTGCTAGAGTGCTCTACACTACCACCGAGTCTTTTGTAAACGAATTTCTAGACTCAATTCGTTTTAAGAAGAAAGGTCTTTCGGACAAGTTTCGTAATGTTGATGTTTTGATAATTGATGACATGCAGTTTATCGCCAATAAAGAAAAGACTCAGGATGAGTTCTTTCATACTTTTAATGACCTTCACCAGAATAACAAGCAGATTATTATCAGTTCTGATAAACCGCCAAAAAGTATACCAACTTTGACTGATCGCTTACGTAGTCGATTTGAGTGGGGTATGTCAATCGATATTCAGATGCCGGACTATGAGACTCGCTCAGCCATCATCACCGCCAAGGCAAGTCAAAGTGGCATGGAGCTTGACGCCAGCGTTGTAGAGTATCTGGCGACGAATATTAAGACCAATATACGAGAGCTTGAGGGTGCGTTAAATCAGCTGTTGGCTTATTCAGAAATGCGCGGTGTGGCGCCAGATATAGCAATTGCCGAGGGTATGGTTTCAAATGTTAAGAAAACCCGACCCCAGCACATCACCGCTAAGCAAATAGTCGATAAAACCGCCAGGTACTTCCAACTTGATCCAAAAGATATCTGTAGTCCTAGGCGCGACAAACACATTGTCGGACCAAGGCAAATTGCGATGTATTTACTACGAAGTGAGTTAAAGCTTAGTTTTCCGGTGATCGCTAAAGAGCTTGGGCGAAAAGATCATACAACAGCCATGCACTCGGTTGAGAAAGTAACTAGAGAAAGTAAATTAGACATGATGATCCGTGAGCAAATCAATGATATCAGGGAGCGTCTGTATGTTTAAAGCTTGTGTAAACGCTGTGGAAGAGCTGCTGAAAGGTAGTGGACGACTATCCACAGTACTGCCAGTATTCATAAGAAAGCGAACGCTGGCTATGGACAACTTGGCGCTTATCCGCAATTTATCCAAAATCCATTCACATAGTTCTACACAGCTAAAAATCCTGTCTTCACCCCTGTTTGAACAAGTTTTGTACCCAGTTTCCACAGCACCTATTACTATGAAGAAAAGATAAAGAAAGGTTTATAATAACAATATATGAAACTATCAGTCACCCAGGAAAACCTCTCCAAAGCACTTAGCAATATCAGTCGAGTAGCTTCCGCTCGCAACGAGCTGGCTATTTTGAACAATATACTTTTAAGAACTGACAGTAACCGCCTACTGGTCGCTGCTACAAATCTTGAAATTGCTTCAACTAAATATATCGGTACAAAGATCGAGAAACCTGGATCGATAACGGTACCAGCCAGGCTAATCACCGACTTCATATCCTCCCTGCCGTCTGGTACGGTTGAGCTTGAGGTTAAGGGTGATCATTTGCATATAGTTTCTGGTAAATTCTCTTCAGTCATCAACGGAATGATAGCCGATGAGTTCCCGGAACTGCCAACTATCAATGAATCTGAGGCAACGGTGTATGAGATAAGTAACGAGGAGCTTAAACAGGCCATGTCGCAGACGATTATCGCCAGCAGTGCTGATAGTACCCGACCGATCTTGACCGGTGTTTTCTGGCACACACATGAGGGCGGACTCTACCTAGCAGCAACCGACGGTTATAGACTAGCTGAAAGACAACTGATGAAAACTGACAATGAAACATCTGCGGTCATCCCTACCTCAACTCTTCAAGAAGTGCTACGAAGCATGGCCGATGAGACTAGTGATCTACAAGTGCTGTTTGATGAGACTCAGGTTTGTTTTAAGACCGCGAACTATGAGATTATCAGTCGGTTAATTGACGGTAAATTTCCTGACTATCGACAGTTGATACCGTCTAAGTCTGAGACTGAAGTTTCAATTAAAAAAGCTGACTTTAGTCGAATCACTAAAATAGCTAGTTTGTTTGCTCGAGAATCTGGTGGTGGAATCACCCTTAAAGCTTCTGAGGAGACTTCCCTGCTGTCGATTCACTCAATCGCATCAGAGCTTGGTGAAAACACTTCTGAGGCGACAGCGGCGATCACAAAAGACGGTGAAGTGACTATAAACTCACGCTACCTATCGGAAGTGCTCAGTGTTATGCCTGGCGACGAGCTAACCTTTTCGTTTAACGGCAAACTAGCACCATGTATCTTGCAGGAAAAGACCAAAAAGGCTAA
>CAZBLG010000048.1:0-4983 GCA_964492805.1 uncultured Candidatus Saccharibacteria bacterium | reverse complement strand
GCCATCGCGTCGATTGGACTAGTTAACTTTATCGGGGGCTTAGGCGGATAATTATGATATATACGTACTATCTTTTGGCAAACTTACTTGGCAGCCCTCCGTCTTTAGGTATACCGGATAATGACGGAGGTATTTCTGGTCTTGACGCTGTTTTGAACGGTGTGTATTTTGTGGCAGGCGTGGTGGCGGTTGTGGTGATAATTATTGGCGGTATAGGCTATATAACCTCTGGGGGTGATAGTAGTAAAGTAACCAAGGCTAAAAACACCATAGTCTTTGCGGTAATTGGACTAGTGCTGGTTATCGTAGCATTTGCCTTAACAAACTTAGTAATAGCGAGGGCTTCATGAAAAAGATTTTACTAGCAGTGTTAATCATGGCAGGGTTGATGTTGCCGGTCAGTGCTTCGGCTCAACTGATACCCGACTTATGGGGGGCGTGTAGCGGCGTTGGCGACAGTGCGATATGCGACAATCAGGACGACCAAGCAGATGGAATGGTTACAAATTTGGTAAACTTCCTTCTCTGGGTGGTTGGCCTGTTGGCGGTAGTGATGATAATTTTTGGTGGCGTAAAGTACATCACCTCCGCGGGAGATGCCTCGAAGGTAACGTCCGCTAAAAACACCATACTTTATTCGGTTATTGGTTTGATTGCTGCTATATTTGCCTACGCTATCGTAGCCTGGGTTAGTGAAAACGTAGCATAAAATGAAAAATAAGGAGAAATAAGCATGAAAGTTGTAGTTAAAACACTGACAAAAATTGCTGCCCCACTGGCGGTGATAGCAGTTGTGGTTGGCGGGACCATTGCCCTACCGACTGCAGTGCAAGCACAGATATTAGACGGAGCTGAAGCAGCTAAAGGTACAGATGTGGCTGAGTCGTCCGATATTAGTGGCAGTATGGTTACGACAGTGATTAACTTGATGCTCTATGTCGTGGGTATTATCTCGGTCGTGATGCTGATTTGGGGTGGTATCAGCTTCGCTATATCAGCTGGCGACTCAGCCAAGGTGACTAAAGCAAAAAACACCATCATGTATTCGGTAATTGGTCTAATCGTAGCGTTATTTGCCTTCGCAATCGTATCCGCGGTAAACTCTTACGTTACACCAGCACCTTCAGGCGGATCTTCAGACTCAAGCGAATCTTCGGGCTCAAGCGCACCCTTAGAGCCGATTTAAGCTTGCGCAATCTGGCCGAGTGATGGTAAAATACCCCCATAGATTATAGATAACACAACAAGGAGACCTCAGTCTATGAAAAAAATTAAACTAATATTGGCAGGACTTTTGATAGTTCCGACGCTAGCAGTGGCTACGGTTGGCGCTGGTGATGTCTATGCGCAAAGTATCACTGACGCTGTTGGACCTGGCGGTCAGGCTCAGGGCGAGGGTCAACCAGAGGGAGCGACTCTCAGCGGTGAAACAGTTACTCGGGTGATAAACATCATGCTCTATGCTGTGGGTATCATCTCGGTCGTCATGCTTATTTGGGGTGGTATACGCTACGCCACTTCAGCTGGTGATAGCGCCAAGGTTACCGCTGCAAAAAACACTGTCATGTACGCAGTGATTGGTCTAGTAGTAGCGATATTTGCCTTCGCAATCGTCAACTTCGTTCTTACTGCAGCCAACAACTAGTACAGAACTAAAATTTATAAAACCCCACTGTCTCTACTGTGGGGTTTTATTATAATTCTTAGTTAGCTGCACCCTCCCCCGCTAAGATTATGCATAGCAATAAAAAATACCCCGCTCTCGCTAGTGGGGTATTTTTTTTGAGATCTCAAGTCTTCTACTAAAGAACTTGAATCTTCGTAGCTCTTTCTTGTTTGACCTTTTCAAAGGTGATAGTTAAAACACCGTCTTTTAGCTCGGCCTTAACGCCATCTTCTTTGACTGCCACTGGCAGTGCGAGAGTTCGGCTGAACTCACCCCAGTAACACTCTTGGATATGCCAGTTGCGGACATTAGTCTCGTCACCGCTTGAAAGTGTGCCACTGATGGTTAAAATACCATCAGAGATACTCACATCTAGATCATTGCGATCAACTCCAGCGGTTCGGGCCTTGATAATAAGGTCCTCCTCTGACTCATACACATCTACTGCCAGCTGACCAGGAAAGTCGTTGTCGCCCTCGTCCCAGTTATCGTCGTCTACTGTAGTTGCTTCTTGCGGCGCACTAACTGTTGTATCTTCGTCCGTTAGGAACGCAGCAGCTAGCTCGTCTTCCATTAATAAATCGTCGTTTTGCTTACGGGCCATGATTTCCTCCACTTCGTCTAGGCTCATATTGACATAGTCTTTATTAGTATAACTAGTATGTGCAGTATAATCAATATAAGACAGGAGGATACGTAAAAATTACAATATCTGAGTGGCTTTTTTCAATAATAGCTCCCCATCACTGTTATGGGTGTGGTGATTTAGGGTCTATTTTATGCGACTGTTGTAAAAATGACATTTTGGAGGAGGTATATTTACGTTGTGTTAAGTGCGCAAACCCCACCCGATTTGACAACCTATGTCCAGCTCATCCCCTACCCTATCAAAGACTGTGGTGCGCGACTGAGCGTAGCGGGCCGTTAGCAGTGGTAGTCGATGCGTATAAGTTCCAGCGGGCAAGGTCGACTAGTGAAGTGCTAGCAGATATGATCGATAAGCGCCTGCCATTTTTTGAAGAAAAAGTGATCTTAGTCCCAGTTCCAACCGCCCCAAAGAATATCCGAATCCGTGGCTATGATCACATGTTGCTAATTGGTCGCATTTTGGCAAAACGTCGCGGTTGGCAACTAGCTAGAGCACTATCGCGAAAGAGCAATATAACCCAGCATTTTGCAAAAACCGCCGCTGAACGGAAACGACAGGCGGCAGATTTCTTTGAGCTCAAAGGGCAGATTGATAAAAGTGCAACGTATTTAATAATTGACGATATATTTACCACTGGCTCCACTGTTGAGGCGGCGGCAAAATGTCTGAATGAGGCAGGTGCACGACAAGTTTGGGTTGGCGTATTGACTCACTAGACTAGTCAACTCCCGTCTACTCGTGATGATATTGTCCGCCACGAGTAATTTCTTGTGCTCGATAAAGCTGCTCGGCAACTATCAGGCGCACTAGTTGGTGTGGGAAAACCAGTCGAGACAACGACCACACTAGGTCGGCTCTCTGGCGCAAGCTGTCACTAACTCCATAGGCGCCACCAATAATCATCACGATTTGTACGTGAGAGTGCTGTTCTATAAAATTTGCCAGCTGGGGCGAAGAAAGATTTTTACCTCGCTCGTCTAATAAAATAACCAGGTCGCTGTTTGATAGGCGTTTTTGTAGCCGCTGGGACTCGTCGTCAGCTGCCATAGTTCCAGATCCGCCAGAATGGGGAATGATTTCCAGTTGAGCTCGAAACGGTGGCTTGAGTCGCTTTAAAAATCGCTCAATCCCCTCTTCTACCCAAGACTCGTTCTTTTTGCCAACGCAGAGTATACGAATGGTCATTTAAGGCGCAGCTTCTCTGCGATTTTAGCTAGCGCTTCATGGTCCGGCTCTTTTTGCATGCGATCGGGGTTATGAAAATCAGCCGGCTTATTAAACGGAATGAGGTGAACATGGGCGTGCGGTACGTCAGTGCCAACTACGTTCATGTGGATATACTGCTCGGGTAGTTTCTGGCGAATGTGCAGGGCTAGCTTTTTTGACGTTATCATCAGCGCCTGATAGTCGGCCTCAGGCAAATCCCAGACAAATTCGACTGGATTTTTGGGAATAACTAGGGTGTGTCCAAGATAAGCTGGATAAATATCAAGAAAGGCAAAGGTTTTTTCATCTTCGTAGATTTTGTGAGATGGAATTTCTCCATTGATGATTTTTTGAAATATTGTCATGATTTACTCCCTACTTTCACTCGTTA
The DNA here is from genome assembly GCA_964492805.1 of uncultured Candidatus Saccharibacteria bacterium. Lineage (GTDB taxonomy): Bacteria > Patescibacteriota > Saccharimonadia > Saccharimonadales > Saccharimonadaceae > Nanosynbacter. The sequence continues at coordinate 1,071 of CAZBLG010000048.1, read as the reverse complement.
CATATGAATTTAGTATAGTTTTTTCAATCTCATCACCGATAGCAGAATAACCAGCTCTGTTTGGATGGCCAAAAGCCAAAGGGTCCTCTTGACTTAGTGTAAAAGGAGGTGATACTACATTACAGGCGCTTAAATCAAACGCAGGAACTTGAATTATATTGTGTCCCTCCTTCTGTGCCTGCTCAGTAGCTTCGCTGATCGATTCATTTAGGCTCGGAATCAAAGTCTGGATGGACTGTGCGATATCTTCGCCTACGAGACCAGCACACAGCGATCCTTCTGGGAGTGGATTTGGATACGGCAGTGTGTAGATGTCTGCATCTGGGGCAACTATAGCTACTTCGGCGTATAAGTCCTTTAAGGAATTTTTAAATTCTTCTGATTCAGCGGTTGATTTGGTGTTTTGTACCATCGGGCTATCTGGCGGACAACCATTTTCCACGCATTCGTTCATAAATTCTTGAATATCTGTGGCGTTATTGCCACCAATGCCTATAAATACCGCACGAATATCGATATCGCTGTTCACAAGCTCCTGTAGCTGATCAAGCTGAGGTGACTCGTGGTATATTCCATGACTCATTGACTCAATCTGGCTTGCATTGCAGGCAATGTTGACTACTTCAGCATCATGTTTTTCGGCCAATTGATGAACGCCAGTGTTGTCTGATCTACGGCAGCGGTTTCCACCTGGCCCGGGCTCGTTGGTACCCTCCTCAAACGGTCCTTCGCCACTACCGCCCGCCCATGAGTCGCCGAGTATGACAAGAGTCGAACCAGGCTCATAAGGGAATTCTTGTGGGCTACTTTCACTAGAGCCAGTCACAGAAGTAAGTGTAGCGAAGACGCCTATAGCAGCTAACACTTTCCTAGCGAGTTTGTCGCGCGTAGTCAACCTGTCGGTTGTTGGACTATCTTCAATAGTACTACTAAAGCCTGATCCTCTGAGTTCCATATCATTAGTATAAAATATTTGACTATAAGATGAAAGCAGAGGCGTGATGTTGGTTTTTGACTTTGTTTTGCTAGCGCAAAACCCGAGGGCTCTCAAATCACTACTTGTCAAATAGA
>CAZBLG010000047.1:3789-5013 GCA_964492805.1 uncultured Candidatus Saccharibacteria bacterium | reverse complement strand
GGACGGCTTGGCCTCTGCTCTACTCATATTTACGTTTCACGTAGGAGCTAAAGAGCCATAACAGCGGTAACTTGATATATTGTACTAAAGTTACCGCCACTAGGCAAGGGGTGCAAAGCGATCTACAGACCTAGAAACGTTGGGCTATCGCCAGTCTCCCTTTGAGACTCTTCCTGCTCGCGCTTTAGTGCGTCCGCAGCCTGCTGCTCAAGCTTTGCCGCCTCGTCGACTTTCTGTGATATTCGATCTTGCAGGCGCGATGCTTCAGTCTGAAGCTGCTCTACCTCCTGGCGGACAGATCCTGCTTGTTGTCTAAGTGCGTTTGAATCCTGTGCCATTGTAAGGCTCCTTTCGACTTGTTACTTCTTGAGATTGTCGCCAATGGTCTTGACGGCTTCAAGTAGTTCAACAGGGAAGAGAATGGTGGTTTTTTGACTCGGCTCGGTGCTAATTCGCTCTACAGTATTGAGCGTACGCAGATTAATTGCACCAGGAGTCCCAGCAATAATCGCTGCCGCTTCTGCCAAAGTCTCAGCCGCCGCTCGTTCACCCTCGGCATTGATGATATTGCTGCGTCGTTCACGCTCAGCCTCGGCTTGTTTGGCCATGGCCCGCTTCATATCACTCGGCAGTTCAATATTCTGAATCTTAACCGCCTCAACATCGATACCCCACTGGTCGGTTTGCTTGTCAACAATTTCTTTAATTTGCTGAGAAATTTCTTCTCGTTTTGATAGTAGGTCGTCGAGCTCGAAGTTTCCCGTAACATCACGAAGCGCCGCTTGGGCAAACTGACTGGTGGCGTAGACGTAGTTAGTAGTCTCAAGGACGGCTTTGGGAGCGTCGATTACCCGAAAGTAGACGATTGCATCGACCCCAGCGGTGACGTTATCTTTAGTGATGATTTCTTGTTTAGAAACATCAATTGGGGTTGAGCGTATATCGACGCGAATCATTTGCTGAAATATTGGCACGACAACCCTAAGCCCTGGCTGGCGAATCCCGGTAAACTTACCCAAGGTCAGAACAACTCCGCGCTGATACTGGTTAACGACTTTGATCCCAGCAAGGACAAAGATGACAGCCAGTCCGATAATGAAGTAGATAAATCCCATGAATACCTCCGTAAAACTTCCTCAAGTGTTTATGTATTTATTTTATCACATCGCTTGAACTGGGGGCAATTCTCTCAATATGCAGTCGATCTGGCGCGAAAGGCAGCGG
>CAZBLG010000047.1:1728-3689 GCA_964492805.1 uncultured Candidatus Saccharibacteria bacterium | reverse complement strand
GAGTCGGCGGAGCCAAGCGCAACTAGCGGCTCGTTCGACTCCTCGATCGGGACTGACTGCCAGTCATCGGTTAGTCCAGCGCCCACAGGAATTGGGGTTGATTGGTAGTCCATGACGTTCTCTAGTATACGATATAACGACTGGTATACTAAAGACATGGTACAGGTGCCGCTAGCTGAGAAAATGCGCCCAACTTCACTTAGTGAGGTGATTGGTCAAACGCATCTTTTGGGTGATTCGGAGATACTCCAACAAATCGTCGCTAAAAAACAACCAGTCAGTTTGATACTGTGGGGCCCACCCGGCACCGGCAAGACAACCCTAGCACGAATCATTGCCTCAGAGGTAGAAGCGGAGTTTATCGAACTCTCAGCGGTAACTAGTGGCAAGAAAGACGTCGAAAAGGTGATTGAGCATGCCCGTCAAAACTGGAACTTAAAACTTCGGACTATACTGTTTGTCGATGAGATCCACCGCTTTAACAAAGCTCAACAGGATGCTTTTTTACCTCACGTTGAGTCGGGTTTAATCACTTTAATTGGTGCAACGACCGAAAATCCCAGCTTTGAAGTTATCAATCCGCTGCTGTCTCGGACCAGGGTGCTGGTACTGCAGCCTCTATCTAAAAATGAAATAGTCTTAGTCATCAAGCGCGCCCTCAAGCTTCTCAAAAAGACCAAACATATCACACTAAAAGCTATCGATTATTTGGCGGAGCTTTCGGGGGGCGATGCGCGCGTAGCCCTGGGCAATTTAGAGCTGGCACTTAGTTTTAATGAAAAAGTTACGCCAGAAACTGTCAAGGCAGCCGCTCAAAAACGCCTGCCGGGTTATGACAAAAAAGGCGACATGCACTACGACGTCATCTCGGCTTTTATAAAGAGCATGCGCGGCTCAGATGTCGAGGCGACGCTTTACTACCTAAGTCGAATGCTAGAGGCGGGTGAAGATCCGAAATTCATCGCCAGGCGCATGGTAGTTTTTGCTTCCGAAGACATCGGTCTAGCTGGCAATGGCGCCTTGAGCCTGGCGGTAGCGGCATTTCAGGCTGTTGAGCGAGTTGGTCTGCCAGAGGCAAGTTACAGTCTCTACCACTGTGCTACAGCGCTGGCAAAATCTACCAAGTCTCGTGAAGTGACTGACCTGATGCACCAAGCTAAAGATCTTGCTAAAAAATACGACAACAGTCCAGTGCCACTGCATATACGCAACGCTCCAACCAAACTCATGAAAGACCTTGGCTATGCAAAAAACTACGAATGGCAGGCTGACTTTAAGCACGAAAAAGGCTTCTTGCCAGATGAGGTGGCCGCCGTGGTACAATTAAAACGTGAGCAACCATAAGGAGAATTACAAAATAACATGTCACCAAACGAATCAGATAACCAAAAACCGACTCCTGTTGAGCAGCCGGAAGCTCCAGTTGAGCAGGTAGATATCCCCAATCAACAGTACGGCCCGGCGCCGGTACCAGAGCAGACTCCATATCAGCAGCAGCCAGTTAACCAGCAGTACTTCGCCCAGCCTCAAGCCGCACCCGTGCAGTACGTCGTCATGGCGCAGTCGTTAAAGGGTGTTAGAGGATGGTTACTTTTCCTCGTCATCTGTTTTGCGCTAGCTGGTATCGGCTATATTTCAGCATTCTTCCTAGCGCTAAATAGCCTATCTTCGGCTACTAGCATACTCAGTGCAATATTTGCTCCACTTCTGGCGATTTCGCTTCTAGGCGCAGTCGTACTGATATCAGTGCATAAAAAACTTGGCAGGTGGCTTGCCGTAGCCGCGCTCGGCATCAGCGCCCTGTACACTACACTAACCTCTATAGTGACCTATGCAAATGGATCGTCGAACGAGGCAGGCATAGCCGGTCTGGTATCAGGTATTGTAGTCAGTTTAGTTCTTTATGGACTGTTCATACTTTACTTTTTCGTATCAAAGCGCGTCAAAGAAACGCTAGTCGC
>CAZBLG010000047.1:0-1628 GCA_964492805.1 uncultured Candidatus Saccharibacteria bacterium | reverse complement strand
CGGCAGACGTTGACGTCCAAATCGCCAGGTCGGTTGTACATACCAACTATCATCCCCTGGTACACAGTCGTACCTGGCCCAACGAACAGCTCTCCTCGAGCCGACGCTAGATCAAGCGCGTAGGCAGTCGTCGTACCAGCTTCAGTTGCTAGTAGCGCGCCGTTTCGAGTCTGTTGCAGCTTTGGTCCAATCGGCTGGTAGCCGTGGGGTAGGCTGTTGACAATAACCGTGCCTTTGGTTGCAGTTAGCAGTAGGTTTCTTAGGCCAATCATCGCTCTGGTTGGCAAAAGATAGGTCGTACGAGTAGTGCCACTCGAAGTCTGCTCTTGCTTTGTCATAGCTGCTCGGCGTGTGCCTAGCTCTTGGCTGATTGCCCCTAGGTACTCCGGAGCAACTTCAATCAGTAGCTCCTCAACCGGCTCTTTAACTTCTCCGTCTTCCTCGATAGTGATCACCTGCGGCCTTCCAACTTCAAACTCGAACCCTTCTCGTCGCAAAGTTTCAATCAACACCGACAGGTGCAACTCACCACGCCCGCTAATCGTAAAGCCAATGCCGTTTTCCTCAACACGCAGAGACACATTAGTCTCAATCTCTTTTTTCAGTCGGTCGCCAATTTGACGACTAGTGTTAAATTCAGCCTCAGTGCCCTTTAGTGGGCTGGTGTTTGGTCCTAGGTACATACTCAACGTCGGAGCCTCAATATCGATAATCGGTAGCGCTTCAGGCTGCTCTTTGTCGGCAATTGTTTCACCAATATGCGCCTCGGTGATACCGGTCAGTGCTACGATGTCTCCGGCACTTGCCTCAGACAGTTCTTCACGGTTCAATCCTCGATAGCCAAATATCTTATCAATTTTAGTGCTGATTTTCGTACCATCCCGCTTGATCAAGACAATTTGGGTCGACTTTGAAACGCGACCACGCGCAATCCGCCCGATAGCGTACTTGCCCAGGAACGAATCGTAGGCCAGGGAAGTAACCAGCAGCTGAAATGCTCCTTCGGCGTCAACTTTGGGAGCTGGAATGTCATTTATGATCGCTTCAAAAATTGGCGTTAGATCAGCCGTCTCATCTGAGTTGTCAGGTAGGCTACTCCAGGCCTTTCCGTCGCGACCAATCGCATAATAAACCGGGTAGTGCAGCTGATCCTCGTCGACGGCCAGCTCAAGGAACAAGTCAGAAACCTCGTCGATCACCTCATCGATACGCCGAGAAGGCTTGTCGATTTTATTGACGACAACCACTGGCCTAAGACCCAGCTCCAGTGCTTTTGACAGGACAAACTTTGTCTGGGGCATCGGCCCCTCTTGAGCATCGACTATTAACAGCACGCCGTCGGCCATCTGCAGTGTCCGCTCGACTTCGCCTGAGAAATCAGCGTGTCCGGGTGTATCAATGATGTTGATTTTGTAGTCACCATAGTAAACCGAAGTCTGCTTGGCCGTAATAGTAATTCCACGCTCGTGCTCCTGGTCGCCCGAGTCCATAATCAGCTCTTGGCTCATCTCTGCCTGGTTTTCACGAAATGTATGAGACTGCTTAAGTAGCCCATCGACCATAGTTGTCTTGCCGTGGTCAACGTGAGCGATGATCGCAATATTTCTGATTTTTGAAGCGTCTTTCAT
>CAZBLG010000046.1:0-5124 GCA_964492805.1 uncultured Candidatus Saccharibacteria bacterium | reverse complement strand
AGGCTAGATGCCCCTGGCAGAGCATCAAGGTACTTCGCGCGGATAGAGTTGGTGTGCTTTTCAAAAAGCGCCAGGCGCTTAGTAGTGCTGCTACGATTTGCCTCTGAAAGTCTGGCTAGTGCTTTTTCGTATCCTTGGCGAGCTGCTAACACGCTCACTAGATCAATCCCTAGACTAAGCACTCTAGAGACTAAGCCATCATAACTAGCCTCTGTATCTGAGCGCTCTTTAGCTAACTGGCTGATCTGCCTACGAGTAGTGCGAACAAATCGCTTGATTTGACGACGCTCCTTGGCAGCCTGCAGTCCGCGCACCAAGAAAGTGCGCTGAGCATCGTAAATCGTAAACTCCATACTATCACCAATATCCCGATATAACTCATATGATACATACCGGTCGGCCAACAGAGCAATTTCTGAAACTTCCCGTGACAAAACATCATCGGCCATTTGGCGGGCATTTGTTTCGTTTGGGTGATAAAACTCCTCGATGAACGACTGCTTTATTTCTCGCAGTCGCTCGTCTACCATGGCTTGAATGCGTGATTGCGCCTCAGTAGAGTCAAGCTCCAGACTATCTCGCAGATTCTTTTTAAGCGCCGAATTGGTCAGCGCACCATTGATGTGCTCTACCCGAGGGAGGTGAGTGGTGCGCCACTGGATGAAAAACTCGTGAACAGACAGCCCACCAGCGTCTAGTCCCCTTATGATCGCGCGATCACTTTTCGTCAATGCCGAAAATGCTATTCGCGCTTCTTTGCGAAAAGCTAGGGGCTTTTTAGAAGCTCGATTAAAAAGCGTTTGGTAACGTCGAGCGTATATATCACTAATAACAGCCACTTACGAAACCCTCACTTTGCGAAATGTTACATCAAGAACCTGCTGCCAAGTGCGCGCAGATGGACTGTAGCGGTGCAGCCCCTCAATAGCAGCAATCCGCACCAAAGCCGGACTATAGCGAACCTGCGACGCATAAAAATCAATTTCATAGGGTTGCCACCGCTTTTTATCAGGATATATCTTCTGATACTGCCGAACGCCATGGTTAAGGAAGTAGCGCGGATCAGCACCAGGCGGAAAGAAGCGGTCAGCCTGCAGCCCCATTTGTTTTACGATTCGCTTAACATCAGCCAGGCTGTGACCCTCAGGACGTGAACTAACGATCAAGGCGTACAGGTCGCTACCACTCTCAAAAAGGGTCGCATACGAATCTTCACCAACTTCAATATCATCACAAATAAATCGCTTCACCGGCAAATGCACGTGAAATACACTGGGAATTGTCTGCTCACACTCCCGCTTACGCATCTCATTGTAGTCATTTGATGTCATAGTATATAGATAATATCACATTGAGAGCATTAAGTCAATAGTCCTTGTGTTTTTCCAACTAAAAAAGCACCAGGTAAGGGTGGGCATCACCTGGTGCTATTTTACCCTTCAACCCACCCCTCATGGAAGCGTCATCGCGGTGTCATCTACAACCGGCGCGCCTGATTTCTCACTACTGAATAGTCCATGCTTGAACGGGATCCCCGACAGACGTAAGAGTCTATCGAGGGGTTAAAGGGGTTAGTATGTGTGCGAAATGTTTAGCGCAAGAAGTGGAGGGTATAAATACTTATTGCCATGTCGCACACAGTCTAACAAAAATGTTAGAATAGGGGGTATAAGGTGCATTTGGCCAAACTCGCAGGAATTAGCCAATCATTCACCATTATAGCAGGCATTTGACATATTGTCAATACCTTTTGGCACAAATCTTATGAAGATCAATAGAATTAAGCCAAATCAGCATATTTTCACCGAAAAACTAGGTGAAATTGCCGATGCGCCGACCAGTATTTGCTATATGGGCAGTCTGCCAGAAGGTCAGGCTCCGGTGGTGGCCATCGTCGGTACACGCAAGCCAACCCCCTATGGTGTAGAAATGACTCAGCGACTGGCCTATGACCTCGCTAAACGAGGAGTGGTGGTAGTTAGTGGACTAGCACTCGGTGTTGATGCACTGGCTCACTCTGCCACACTAGAGGCTGGCGGAACGACGGTAGCGGTGCTGGTCAATGAGCTACCCGACATATCACCACGAACCAACCTAAGCTTGGCCAAACGGATAATCGCCGAGGGTGGGGCAATCGTATCTGAGTGGGGCGAGGGCGACGGAACAATCATCCACAGAGCAAGCTTCATTCAGCGCAACCGACTGGTCAGCGGACTGGCCGATGCGATAATTATCACCGAAGCCACCGCCAAAAGTGGCACCCTAAACACCGCTGCCCACGCCCTCAACCAGGGCAGGGAGGTCTTTGTTGTACCTGGCAATGTAACTAGCCCGCTGTCTGAGGGCTGCAATAACTTAATCAAACAAGGCGCAGCGCCTGCTACCGAAGCTCGAGACATTCTGGAGGTAATCGCCCCTCAACTAACTCGTAAGGGTGCTAAGAATACTCAAGTTCATCTGCCGATAGGCGATACACCGGCAGAAAATACTATCCTGAAGCTAATTGCGAGCGGAATTCGCGACGGTGAACAGCTGCAGCAGCAGTCTAGCCTGCCTGCGTCTGACTTTGCGACGGCACTAACCATGCTTGAAATCAACGGCATCATCAAGCCTCTAGGGGCAAATCAGTGGACAATACGATAGCTTTGTACAGTTAGTAGTATATTTTGTCGGAGGCGGGTTTTTAATTTTCTAATATAAACACCCCATTCCGGGGCGGCCTTTGACATTACTCGGAGCATGCTTTACACTCAAGCCTTGTATCGACTCAGGTACAATAGAACATATGAGCAAGAATTTAGTTATAGTAGAGTCACCTGCCAAAGCCAAGACTATTGAAAAATATCTCGGCCAGGACTTCACTGTACTCTCAAGCATCGGCCACATCCGCTCTATCGTCAAAAAGACCAAAGATGGCACTCCGCCAATCGATATTAAGAATGATTTTTATGCCCACTATGAGGTGGATCCTGAGAAAAAGAAGGTAATTACCGAGCTTAAAAAGGCTGTGAAGGCCGTCGGCAAAGAAAACGTCTGGCTGGCGACCGATGAGGACCGCGAAGGAGAAGCGATTGCCTGGCACCTATGCAAGGTGCTCGATCTCGACCCGCTAACGACCAGGCGTATTGTATTTCATGAGATCACCAAGGCGGCAATTGAGGCGGCGGTCAAAAAACCCCGCACGGTTGATATGAACCTGGTCCAGGCGCAGCAAGCTAGGCAAATTCTCGATCGTATCGTTGGATTTGAGCTCAGCCCAGTGGTCTGGCAAAAAGTTCCTGGTGGTAAATCTGCTGGTCGAGTCCAAAGTCCAGCTGTCAGGCTACTGGTTGAGCGTGAGCGGGAGATTATGACCTTTGAGGGTTCTTCGCAGTTCAAGATTACAGCACTGTTCATCCACGACGGTCAAGAATTTAAAGCTGAACTTAATAAGAAATTTGATACCGAAGAGGAGGCAAGGGCACTTCTTGAGAGCCTACAGGGTAAACAATTCTCAGTATCTGACATCACCAAAAGCCCTGGAGTGCGCAACCCGAGTGCACCATTTACCACCTCAACCCTCCAGCAAGAAGCCAATGCCAAACTTGGCTTTAGCTCCAAAGCTACTATGACCGCCGCTCAGAAGCTCTACCAGGCGGGTAAAATCACTTATATGCGAACCGACTCATTTACGCTCAGTGGCCAGGCAATTGCTGCGGCAACTGAATATATTAAGCGCCTCTACGGCCCAGAGTACTCGACCGTTCGTAAATTCAAAACCAAGAACGCCTCAGCCCAAGAAGCCCATGAAGCCGTTCGCCCAACTGATATGTCGCGCGAGACGGTCTCCTCGAACGAATACGACCAAAAACTCTACGACCTTATCCGCCGCCGCACACTGGCCAGCCAAATGAGCCCGGCAAAACTAGAGAAGACGACAATTACCGTAGACTTTGGTGAAAATAAGTTAGTATTTGAGGCCAAGGGCGAGGTTGTAATTTTTGATGGATTCCTGCGCGTTTACGGAGGCGGGAAGGATGAGCTACTACCGAAAGTCTCTACTGGCGAGCAGCTTCAAACTCACCACATTGAAGCCCGACAAGTTTTCGCTCGACCTCCAGCCCGTTTCACCGAAGGCTCTCTCGTTAAAAAACTTGAAGAGCTGGGTATTGGCCGCCCAAGCACCTATGCGACGATCATTGACACGGTTCAGACTCGTGGCTACGTTGAAAAGGGCATGGGCGAGGGCACACCGCGCGAAGTTATTTCACTGGTTTATAACGGCGAAACGGTTGAGCGTGATGTGGTTGAGGAAAAAACCGGCAGCAATAAGGGCAAGCTCGTTCCGACACCTAGTGGTGAGCTAATTGCCGACTTTCTGGGCAACCACTTTGAACAAGTCGTTGACTATGACTTTACGGCCAAGGTTGAGCGTGAATTTGACTTGATAGCCGAAGACAAGCTGGCAAAAAGCGACATGCTTCACGCATTTTATACGCCCTTTCATGAGCTAATTGAAAAATCTGGCGAAATTGACCGCTCTAAGGTTGGGGCAAACCGCGAAGTTGGCACCGACCCAAAGACCGGTAAGCCTATTACAGCTCGGTTTGGTCGCTTTGGTCCGATGCTCCAGCTCGGCTCAACTGATAGTGATGAAAAACCGCAGTTTGCACCGATGCCAAAAGGTGCGCGTATTGAGACGGTGACACTTGAGCAAGCGCTGGAGATGTTTAAGCTCCCACGCCTGGTTGGCCAAACAAAGGAAGGCGAGGATATAAAAGCCAATATCGGTAGGTTTGGCCCGTACATCCAGGTCGGCAAACTGTTCGTCAGCATCAACCCCGAAGATCCCCACACGATAACTCTTGAAAAAGCCCTCGAACTCTACGATGAGAAGCTCAAAGCTGAGGCGGCTAAAAATATCGCTGACTTTGGTGATGGTATCAAAGTGCTAAACGGTCGCTACGGTCCATATGTCACTGATGGCAAAAAGAATGCCAAAATCCCTAAAGATACCAAACCTGAATCAATCACTCACGAGCAGGCCAAAGAACTCATCAAGTCAGCCCCAGCAAAATCCGCTCGTCGCGGTGGAGCTAAGAAGCCAAAAACTACTGCCAAAAAAGCCTCGCCAAAGCGCAAGAA
>CAZBLG010000045.1:0-5290 GCA_964492805.1 uncultured Candidatus Saccharibacteria bacterium | reverse complement strand
TTTGTGATGACGCTGGCAGGGCTTTTGGGGTTTGAAAAGATGACTTCCCCGCCCTGGGCCGGTAGTTGGGCGGCTTCCTCGGGTGTTATCAAATCTTGAATCTCGTCTTTGAGATAAAGTTGCCAGGTGCAGTTGCTCTGTTGATCGGAGCGGATGAGTAGTGTTTTGAGATTGCGAGCGGTGACTGGTTTATTTCTCAATAGGTCGCGGATGGCTAGGGCTAGTTTGTTGATTTCTGGCCTGGCTAAGCTGGTGCCATCGACGGTGATTTTACCCTTGCTACCACGCCGAAAAAACGCTAGGTCTAGCGTGTCTACACCAGATATAGCCTCGGTGTCGCCAAACCAGCTGAACTCGACTTTATTGCGGTAGTGATACTCAACACCGTCGGTGTAGACGCTAGTAGGTGTGGGTAGTGGGACGCCGTGAAGCTCAAAAGCGGCGTCAATTAGCTGAGATTTGTAACGTTGTTCTGTTTCGAAGTCGATAACTTGCCAAGGACTAGTCGAAAGGTAGCTGTCAGGGTCTTTAGGGGTGATGCGCTCGGGGCTGGGCTCTATCACCCGCTCAACTACGCCTTCAAGAAACTTAGACTTTTTCTTGGTTATGCGTACTTCAACAGTCTCGCCGGGCAGGCCGCCCCATACAAAAACTTTGCGGCCATCTTCTGCCGTACCAAGCGCCTGTCCACCATTGACAATTTTTTCTAAAAGTAACTGCACTGGTCTATGATACCAGCGTCGGACTAGAAATTACAGGTAGGTGTTGAGCTCCACCAGTTCGCTACCATGTTTTTGCCGGTTTTGCAGTGTTTGTGCGGATGCGTTTCAAGAGGTACATAGATGCCAAATCTGGTATTGGATGTTCGAATCCAGCCGTAATTGGCTTTGCCGCCACTGACGTTATGTGCAGCTATCGGCGAGACAGCATCTGCAGTAGGGATTCGGGCTAGGTAACCCTGATCAACAAGCATCTGCCAAATCTCATTTCTATGGCACTCGTCCACACTTCCTGGAGAAGGACAAGTGGGGCTGGCAACGGGATAGTCGCCATAGTCGGCGTAGTACTCCTCAACCGCCGCCAGCAAAATCATCACATCGGATTTGCGCTTTTCGTCGCGAGCACTAGCCTGAACGTTTCTGTAGGCAATGGTCGTAACACTGGCCAATATAGCGATGACCGTAATAACCACTACTAGTTCAACTATGGTAAATCCAAAATTCTTACGCTTGTTCATACTGGTGATTATAGCACGCCGGAAGATAATAGAAAAAGTCAGTTGCTATGACCCGCCCCAAGACCTATACTAAGGATATATGCCAAAATCAATTTCCGAAAAAATAAAAACTTTCCTAGTAAAAATCATCGGCTACTTCTCTCCAGTTGCCAAAAGTCCCGAGGAAGAACTGGGCGAGCTGTTTGAGGACGTTCAGAGGAAACGAATATACCAGGACGGCAAAACATTTGTTGATTTGATACCGAAAAAGCGCCTGCAGGCAATCCTACAGGAATATAAGCTACAGAGAGATGACCCTCACTTCAACTTGCAGGAGTTTGTCAATCGTCATTTTTATGCGTTTGATAAGCGCGAGACGTCATTTACTACTGATCAGTCAAAGACTATGCGCCAGCACATCAACGACTTGTGGCCGGAGCTAGAGAGGAGCAATCAGAAAGATCGAGGGTCGCTGATGGCGCTTCCCTATCGGTATATTGTGCCGGGTGGTCGGTTTAATGAGCAGTTTTATTGGGATAGTTATTTTACAATGCTCGGCCTTGCCGCTGATGGGCGGTGGCGCAACGTTGAGGGGATGATTCATAACTTTGCGCACATGATCAGGAAAGTTGGCTTTATACCGACGGCCAACCGGACGTACTTTCTGAGTCGTTCGCAGCCGCCATTTTTCTCGCACATGATCGAGCTTTTAGAGGGGCATCGTGGTAAATCCGCACTGGTTCGCTACCTGCCCTACCTGGTAGCGGAGCATAATTTCTGGATGAAGGGCTTGAGTAGTCTGAGCGGTACGGAGCACAATGCCTATCGTCGAGTGGTTGAGATGCCGAGTGGGCTACTGTTAAATCGCTACTATGACAACAAAACTACTCCAAGGCCGGAGTCGCTTGAGGAAGATGTGTCGACTGCCGAAGGAACGATTGAAAGAGATTCTGAACGACTGTTTTTGCACCTTCGAGCGGCGGCCGAGAGCGGTTGGGACTTTAGCGCGCGTTGGTTCTTGGAGCCGACCAACCTAAAGTCAATTCACACTGCGGATATAATCCCGGTTGACTTGAACTGTTTGCTCTACCACCTCGAAAAAACCATTGCTAGAGGCCACCGTTCACTAAATCGAAAAAAGTCGGCCAAGCGCTATGAGATTTTGGCGGAGCGACGAGTTCAGGCAATCATGAAATACTGCTGGGACGACGAGCAGGCGTGTTTTGTTGACTTTAATTTCCATCACGGCAAGCCGACTGGTGTGCTGTCTTTGGCGATGGTTTTTCCGCTGTATGTTGGAATTGCCACCGATGAACAAGCAGCCAAAGTGGCTGAGCGATTAGAAAGAGATTTTCTGAAACTTGGTGGCCTGGTGACGACCCTGCAGGAAAGTTCACAGCAGTGGGACTATCCAAATGGCTGGGCGCCGCTTCACTGGGTGACTATTGAGGGCCTGCGTCGCTATGGTTTTGATGAGTTGGCTGAGACAATCAAACAGCGCTGGCTCAAGACTCAAGAAACAATTTTTCGAACTAGCGGCAAGATGGTTGAAAAGTATAATGTTGTTGACGAAGCAAATGGACTAGGTGGCGGCGGTGAGTATCCGCTGCAGGACGGATTTGGCTGGACGAATGGCGTGGCAGCGGCACTGTTAAAAGAGGACGAAAAAGAGGACGAGGGCGCTAAGGTTTTGGCATGAAACTGAAGCTAGTGTAGTATAAATACTTAAAGGTGGGCTATGACAATATTTAATCAATCACCGTCGCGCAGCAGTGTTAGAGCATCGAGACCGGTCGGGTTCACGGTCGTAGAGATAGTTATAGTCGTGGTTACTATCGGGATAATTGCCGCCATAGGCATACCAGCCTATCAGCACATGCAGCGCAACGCTGCAACTGGTGCGGTTCTGAATGATTTGCGCGCTGTGACGCAAACGATTGAACGACAAGGCGTTCGTGGTGAGAGTCTACCCACAGCCATCAGCGAGGTGGCCAACCTGTCCCCTGATGTACAGGTTGTGATGGTTACTTCTGGGGCTGAGGTGACTCATTACTATTCAAACTTGACTATGCCCCAAAATGGCCTATTATTTTTCGAGCACTGTAGTGACATGGTCTCAGAGGGCCTGGGCAATGGTCCGAATGATTTTGGTGGCAACACGATAGCTTATATATCAGGCTGCCACGTATATGGGAAGAACTATATTCAAATCAATGGCTGGAATGGTGGGTTTCATATCAATAACCCCAATGTGACTGAGGAGCTACTGCAAGGCTACGTTGCCACAGCGAAAAGCAATCATCCAGCCCACCCGAGCTATCACGCTACTTTAGAGAACTTTATGAATACGCTAGTTGATAGGTTTAGGTCTGAGGGCGGTTCGTTGCCAATTACTGAGTTTTGGAACCCATGGCAGACTGTACCTACCCTGCCCCCACCTGAAAGTGGCATGAGTAACTTGAACTCTGACTATTGTTTGGTGGCTACCCATGCAAAGCATAACGATATATCGTACTTTACAACCTCAAAAGACTTAACGCCTCGTCAAGGGTCTTCTTGTGACTAATCTTTTATGGGCTGATCGACCAAGGTGGTTAGCGACTAGCGCGCTCGTGCGGCACGAAAGTTAGTGCCTTGCCAGTGGCTCCGGCGCGACCAGTTCGTCCGATGCGGTGAACGTAGTCTTCGTAGGTCATTGGCTGATCAAAGTTAATCACGTGCGTGACATTTGGAATGTCTAGTCCACGTGCAGCGACATCAGTTGCGACCATGACCTGAGCGGTATTGCTCTTAAAGGCGTTGAGGGCGCGCTGACGCTGAGGCTGTGACTTGTTGCCATGAATCGCCACAGACGAGATGCCGTGGGTTTCAATGTGGTCAGACAGGCGCTGTACGCCAAACTTGGTCTCACCGAACACTAGAGTCTTTTCAAACTCTTCACTCTGCAGTAGTTCAATTAGCTTGGTGATCTTTTCTTGCTTGTCAGTTGCGTAGATGACATCTTGGTCAACCTGCTCACTGGTATCAGCCGTGCGCACAGAAATTTCGATGTGATCTGTCAAAAACTCGTTGATTAGTGTGCGAATGCTTTGGGTAATTGTCGCGCTAAAGAACAGCGTCTGACGCTTTTTTGGTAGCGACTGGATGATCCTGCGGATGTCTACCACAAAGCCCATGTCGAGCATGCGATCTGCTTCATCGAGCACTAGGCATGAGATGTTCGAGAGATCGAGCTGTCCACGGCTCATCAAGTCTTTTAGGCGACCGGGGGTGCCGATGATGACGTGTTGGCCACGCTTGATTTCGCGAATTTGACGATTGATGTCAGTGCCACCGACGACCAGTGCTGAAAAAAGCCTGAGACCACGAGAGAATGTTTTGAACTCTTCGTTGATTTGTAGCGCTAGTTCGCGAGTTGGTGCCATGATGAGCACGGTTGGCTGAGGGTGTCGACCAATTAATTTTTCAATTAGTGGCAACACGAAAGCTGCGGTTTTACCGGTGCCGGTATTTGCTAGACCAACAACGTCGCGACCCTCTAGGATTGGCTTGATTGCCTGGTCCTGAATGGCGCTAGGGTTGGTAAAGCCTTTTTGATCGAGGTTAGCCTGAAGTATGCTCTGAAAGCCAAAGTCCTTGAAAGTGTGCTGTGATTCATAAACAGTCTCTTTAGTAACGACAGTAGCTTTGTTGACAAACTTGCTAGGGTGAATGTACGCCCCGCGTCGAGTATTTTTCTGAGTTCTTTTAGGCGAGCTTGAAAATCGGCGCCTTGTAGTATTGGAACGCGTTGAAGAGTTCCGGTTGTTATAATATGTCATGTTGTTCCTTGCCCGAATTTAAGGGCTAATATAGTGATATCAGTTGCAGACGAACGGCTAAGAACCTTTGATATCTAACCCACGCTAGAGACGGTATCCACTCGGATGCAGTAGTTACCATTATAGCACAGTCTAATTGAAAAGTCCAGTGTTTTAGTGCTTTTACATTCTATTTGGGCTAGTTCAAGGGCTTTCTTCTGGCTGGGGCGGAGGGATTCGAACCCCCGAATGCCAGGACCAAAACCTGGTGCCT
>CAZBLG010000044.1:1969-5295 GCA_964492805.1 uncultured Candidatus Saccharibacteria bacterium | reverse complement strand
GCCATGCCTTTGTAGCTTGGGTCATAACCGGAAATATCTGGTAGCTCTAGTGTGGTGATTTTGTGCCAGATCACGCCGATTAGTTGCTTGAACCGGTCTAACTCTTCAGTCGAAAAGCTGTCTTCTAGGGCTAGGATTTCACCTGTCGCCTGCTCTGGCTCGACAAACTGCAACACCCCACCGATGAAGGTGTAGCCCGAGTAGTCGCGAGAGTTTTCAGTCAGTAGCTGATAAAACATCAACTGTTGGCGGTACTTATGGAGTTTGATTTTCTCGTAGTCGGTTCTGCCCTTCCAGTCGCGTGAGGGTTTGCCGGTTTTGTAGTCGGTCACACAAATGGTCTTAGCTTCTTTGTCAATGTCAACCAGGTCGAGGTTTCCGGTGAGTCGCGCTTCGCCTATCACTACGCCTTGGCCGCCAAAGCCAAGCTCGGTCATTTGTGACTGGGTGAAGGTGTCGGATTTGCTGGCCATGAAAGCTGTCAGCGCCTGATGGCCTTTGTCGTTAAACTTCTCAAAGTCCTCCTCAGAAAGGTGCAGACTGGTGAGAATTTTGGTAAAGTCCTCGAGTATAGCCCCTAGCTCGGGCAGTTTTCCGTCGACCTTGACGGCGTTGTGGGCGTTTTGGAGGGTGCTATGCATGGCGGTGCCGTAGCTGGCGGCGGGGCTTTTGGCCTGAGGAAACCGAAGGAGATTGTTCAGCAGGAAGGTTTGTGGTCCACCACGCGATACATCGAGGAAGTTGTTGAGGTGTGTGACTGATAGTTTATAGTTTTCTAAACTTGGTGCTAGGACTGACTTTAAATCAGTAGAAATTGGTTTAGTTAGCCGGCCGCTCCAGTCGATCTTTGCCATACTGCTGAGTTCTGTTATATCCGATGACTGAGCCGCTGCTTCGGCTGTGAGTCGCGAGAGGAAGCTGGCCACCAGCGTTTCCTTACCCCTTACATCGGCGCTCGAGTGGCTAATGTTTAAGGTGTTTTTTGCCCTAGTCATCGCTACGAAAAATAGCCTCAACCGCTCGTCGTAGCTGGAGCCGGCTGGCTGGAGCTGTAGGTTGGCTGGGTAGCGAATTAACCGTGAACGAGAGCGGACTTTTTCGCCCCAAGCAGAGTCAATTGCACCGATGATGTAGACGTGGGCGAACTCTAGACCCTTGGCTTTGTGGGCGCTCATCAGGTGGATCGATCCGACTTGGCTTTCGGCGTGTGGTCGGACGGTTGTTAGGCGAGTCTTGGTCGAGCGATGTAGGTCGATAAATTCGATGAACTGCTCTAAGCTCGGCTGTGTGTCCGAGTAGTGTTCGCGTAGTTTGTCTCTCATGGTTCGCAGTGCTTCAAGCGAGGTCAAGTAAGCGTCTGGCTGAAGTTCAAGTTTCTCGGCTCCAAAGAAATACTCATGAGCTTTTAGCGCAAATTCATCGAGCTGGACTTCGAGTGGTTGAGTGGTCACTTCGGCCGCTCGGGTGATGATCCACTCAGCGAACTCTTGAAACACTGGGTCGGTACTCATGCTCTCTAGCCATAGAGTCCGGTTTCGCCAAGAGTTTAGGCTGAGTTTCCAAATGTCAGTTGGTGAAAATCCAAAAGCTGGATGAGCCACCAGCTCAGGCATCAGGGCGTTTGCCTGGTCGTGACTGCCCTTTTGGATGAACAGCACTACTCGGGCGATAAGCTCGAGTAGCTGAACGATGTCTTGTTCAAGTGCGTCGTCGTAGCGCTCGTAGTTGACAGATATTTTATGACTGGTTAGGTATGGTAGCAGGTCGATCAGCTCGTCGTGCCGTCGAGCGATCACCGCGATATCTTCTGCCAAGGTGCCGGAGTCTATCTGCTGGGCAATCTGCCTGGCCACTTCAGCACGTTCATGCATCGGCGATGGGTACTGCCGGAGATTTACTGCAGTGTCAGCACTTGTTCGGTGGGCGGTTAGCTCTTTAGAGAGATTGCCAATAGTCTGCTCTAGTCGATCAGTCCCTTGGGTGATCACCCCTCGGGCGTGCTCGAGCACTGTAGCGGTGGAGCGGTAGTTATCTTTTAGCACCATAACTTGTGGGTCATTATAGTGTTCGCGGAACTTCTGTATATTGCCAACATCAGCACCCTGGAAGCTGAAAATTGCCTGATCGTCATCGCCAACGGCCATGACGTTTGACTCGCTCCCCTGCCCGGTTATATTGAACAGCAGGCGCAGTTGAGCCAAGTTGGTGTCCTGAAATTCATCAACCATGATGAACTGGTACTTTTCCTGGAGATTTGCCCGAAGTTCAGCGTGGTTTTCGCAAGCTTTTAGCACCGAGAGTATCATATCGTCATAGTCAAACAGCCCCTGCTCGGCCAGCGCCTGTTGGTATTTTTCATACAGCTCGACACTGGCAGTTAGCTTGTCGATGGCACGGTTGTCTTTTAGGACAAACTCACCCTGACTGTCCTTTTCACACCAGGAGTTTTTCCAGGCGGTGATCGGCTTGGTCGAGTTGTCTTGGGCGGCTTCCTGGACCGCGTGGGCCAGGCTTAGGGCTATAACCTGATGATATGGCGTGATGGCACCCGGTAGGCCTTCGGAGGTGATGTCAGCTGCGATTTGAGCCAGCGGCGCAAACTCTTCAATGGTTGATTTGGTTATTTTATGAGCGAAAACTTGAGCGATGTGCGGATTTAAAATATCGATCGCCCTTTTATTGTCGCTAATTATGGTGCGAAGCTCCTCTGGGCGTAGACCACTTTGCTTGAACTCAGAGATCACCCTTAGGGTGTCGCTTAGGTAGACGTAGTCATCAAAGTTTTTACTAGCCAGCGGGTGTTGCCAGTCGAGTTCGTCGAACAGTTTCTGGACGATTTGGTGCTGGGTTAGCTCGTCGGTTGGTTTCATCTCGGCGCCGCGGAAAAAATACTCACGGTTCTGGTTGATGATTTCTGTGCCAAAGCCGTGAAAAGTATGGATCGCTACTTTGTAGGCATCTTCGCCGATGATTTGACTCAACCGCTGTCGCATATTGACCGCGCCGCTGTCGGTAAAGGTTAAACAAAGAATATTTGAAGCCAGAGTGTCGGTCTTTTTGAGGATGTTGGCAGCTCGCATGCTCAGAAGCTCGGTCTTGCCAGTGCCTGGTCCGGCGATGACCAAAAGTGGTCCAAATACTGTATCGACCGCCTGGCGTTGATTGTCATTGAGCTTTTCATAACGAGTTTGAAAGTCCATACTCTTATGATAACAGATAGAGCGATATTTGACCGAGCGCCTATAGCTCGCTATAATTAGGCTAATGAAACGTGCTTATGGTTTTACAATAGTTGAGCTGTTGATAGTTATCGTAGTGATCGGTAT
>CAZBLG010000044.1:0-1869 GCA_964492805.1 uncultured Candidatus Saccharibacteria bacterium | reverse complement strand
AGTCAGCGCAGGAGTGATATCGATCAAATTACCAAGGGTCTGGTTTTGTGGTCAATCCAATCAGGAACTCCTTTTTCTCAGATGAATAGCGGTAACGGTAGTAGCGCCAATGGCTGGTTCGACTCTGGTTACTCTGGCACCCCATCAGTTAAGGCCATACTTGAGGGCGGAAACTTCATTGGCCGGGGAGTCGATGACCCTAGGCGTCGTTCAGACAACCATAGTCGCTGGCGCTATATGATTGTACCCTGTACTTTCAACCCAAATGACAATCGCAGATTGGTTATGGCGGAGCTTGAGGGTTCGCAGGAGCAAACGGTCATACAGCAAGCGGAGTCTTGGGGCTGTAACCATAGTGCCATAACAACATACGTTAACACTTATCGCATGAACTACGTTAAAATGTCCGATGCACGCTAAATCGACCATTTTGACAGTTTCAACTAGAGCGATCCGCCGCCGTAAAGCAGTACGATAAACGCGGCGATACTCAGAAGTCCTGAGGCTTTGATCATCCCGTGCTCTTTGTACCAGGTTTTCTGTAGCCTTTTTGGTAATTTTTTACGGTAAGCATGGGCGGTGGTGGCGACAGTAGCGGCGATAAATAATAGTGCGATACTGGTGATAGCGGCTGGCGTGAGCGACTGAATGGCTATACCGATGCGCGCTGCCAGAGTGAGCGGCCTGGCGTCAGGGTCGCCAGAGCCTCCAGTGGCTGAAACGGTGAACGGACTTGAGGCTGTACTGAAGGTTGGACTACTACCAGCTGGTTTGGCGTAGAGTGCGACAACTACAGTGGTTGGTTTGCCCTCAAGTTCTCCGGTCGATACAGCGAAACCGACGTCGGTGTAGTCACTTTTTAGCATGTTGTTTCGGTGGTCATCAGACGCCATCCACCCAGCCACCGTGCCATTGGCGGTTGAGAAGTTCTTGGCCAGGTTCTCCCCTGCCTGTTCGTAGATATAGCCCGATCCTTCGATCCAATCCCACGGCTCTACGCCATCTGGCGAGACATGGTCCCAGTACTGATTTTGGATGATATCATTTGCCTTGAGCTTGGCGGCGCTAGCTAGTCGGTCGTTGAGGGTGAGGTTCGGTGCATTTGCTTCGGCGCGACGATCGTTAGTGGCGGTCAGAAGTCCAACTGTAGTGATGTTAGTCACTCGGCCAAGCACACTGCCGGTTTTGGTGAAGTTATAGCCAAACTGTAGGCCTATAGCGATGGCAATCACCAACAGCAACCCATAGCGACGAATCAGTAGCGGTCGGTACTGGTTCTCCTTTTTTGGAACCAAAGTAAGAGTAGTTCGTTTCTTAGCCGAAGTGGTTTTTTTCTTTATGGCAGTGGTTTGTTTTTTTGTCTTTTTGGCCACGATAAGCTCATAGTAACATGTTTATGCTAAAAAAACGAGCCCCTCTCAGGAGGAGCTCGCCCTAGAAGCGGTCAGCTTTTTGTTATTCGGCTTGCGAACGAGTGTTGGCAAGGATGATCATTTGGGCGATAACTAGTGCGCCGACTAGTAGTGTCCAGATGTTCACCCAGTTCATCGCTCCGCCAAAGTCTTCGACGAAGTATAGTACTGCACCGGCACCAAGTACTGGAACAACGCTTAGTACTCGAGCTGCAACGTTCTTCTCGTCCCTGCTCCTGCTGCCGACAAGGCCAAACAGTGCGAACAGGCTAGCGGCTGCGATGGCGATGGTTAGAAGTAGGTTAACTAGTGACCAATTGTCCCTAGAGTCTTCTGCGGCCAATACGTCACCATTTTCCTGGTTGTCGGTAGTAGCAGCTGCGACTTCACCTTCTTCATCTTCATCCTCGTCGGTTTCTGCGGTTGCGTCGTCGATGACGGTGTCACCGGCTGGGAA
>CAZBLG010000043.1:0-5440 GCA_964492805.1 uncultured Candidatus Saccharibacteria bacterium | reverse complement strand
GGCAAAGTTGCACCTAATTGCAAGAAAGGAGCAAGTATGCAGGACACACAGGTGATAATAGTTCTCCTGTCGATCATCGTCGGATTGCTGTCACTAGTGATTCTGGCGTTGTTGGGGGTACTAATCGCCCTTCTTACAAAACTTCGTCAGGTCGCCAAGAGAGTCGACACAGTGACGACGAACCTTGCCAAGGCAACCGAATGGTTGTCGCCCTCAAAAGTATTTGGGGAAATCGCAAGTTTGTTCGGTAGAAAGTAACTAAAAGGAGGATAATTACTATGAGAAAATTACTAGCAGTTCTCGGAGCAGCCGCTGCAGGTTTTGCAGCTGGAATCTTGACCGCCCCAAAAAGCGGCAAGGAAACCCGAGAAGACCTTAAGAAAAAAGCTGACGAGTACAAGGGCGAAGCAGAGATGCGCGCCAAGCAAGCAACAGCTGCCGCCAAGGACAGCGTTAATTCTATCCGCTCCGGCGCTAAAAAGGTTGGCGACACCGCCAGCGAAACAGCTCGCGACGTCAAAGGAAAGGTCGAGAAGCGCTTTAGCAGCGAAAGCAAGTAGACCGACTACTCACTAATTCAAAGTAGCCTCTGGTTTAGGGAGGCTACTTTTTATTGGGGGCAGGAGTTTGATTGACGAACGAGGCTATTCAAGAGATAATAGAGACGATGAAACGAGTTATTTATAGTATTATCGGCGTGGCCGTCGTAGCAGGGGCGCTCGTTGCCCCGCGAGTGCTTGCCCAGGAGATGATGCTACTGACGGGCGATACGCCGGTAGATCGCCTTCAGGCGCGCTGTGACACTATCCAAACAACGCTTAGACGCCTACACACCAACGACTCCCTACTCAGGGTCAATACCGGCCAGATGTATAACAGCATTTCTGTTCAACTAATGGCCCAGCTAAATAGTCGACTAGCGCTTAATCGCATAGACAGTACGAGGTTTGTTGAAATATCTGGCAGATTTGACCAGGAAAGGTCGACTTTTAGTAGTAGTTATAGTCAGTACGAAACGGCTCTGTCGGCGCTGATAAGGATTGATTGTAAAACTCGCCCAACGGAGTTTTATGCTGGGCTGCTCACTGCGAGGGATGCTAGATTGCGTCTGTCAACTTCAGTTGAGGCACTAAACGACAGCCTGCGTGACTACCAGGTAGCGACTGAGGATCTCAGGCAGGAGTTGGCTGGCGAGAGTGAGGTCGTCGATGAATAGGGTTAAGCAGTGGGTTCTGAGGCATCGATTGCCGGCTTTTTTGATCGGGGTGATTGCCCTAGCGCTCGTGTTAGTGATGATTTCAATGAATGCTTACTATGCTTCAGGGGCATACCAGCTTGATTTGAGTCGGCCAGAGTATAAGGAAGTCAGGTCGCAGATTGAGTCGACGCCAAAGTCTAAAGATGCCTTTGAAGCTCAGGGGGATATCAACGAAGAAGTGATCGACGACTTCCTCAGTCGGTACAAAGAGCAAGCCGGCAGGGCAATTGAAGCAGACGCCTTTTCAGGTGATGTACTCAGCAACGAGCAGCTTGGTATATAGAGTTATTTAGCAGAGGTCGGCACAGGCAGGCTAATAATCGGTATTTCCTTGGCTTCAAATTCGCGAAGCAGTCGGCTACGCATCTCTGAAGTGACAGCCCACTGATCCGAAGGCATGGTTTTGGCAGATACCGTGAGCTCAACTGTATTGCCAGTTACCTCGCCGATTGAAATAAACTTCGGTGGGTCGATTATCTTTTTCTTCCAGGCATTCTCTTGGGCCAGTTTTTCACCAGTTTTGTTGATAATGTCGGTAACTTTTTTGACATCTACCTCTGGTCCAATCGCCACTGCAAAACGAGCAATGCCGTAGCCCATGGTTTTGTTAATGACACGCTGAATTGAGCCGTTGGGGATGTAGTGGACGTTGCCATCTGCATCGCGAATGACGGTCGAACGCATGCCGACTCGCTCGACTGTGCCAGCCGCGCCCATGATATCAACGATATCGCCTACCCGGTACTGATTTTCAGCAATAATAAACACCCCAGAGAGAAAGTCCTTAACCAGCGACTGCGAGCCAAAGCCAATTGCCACACCAATAATTCCAGCGCTGGCAAGTAGCGGCGAGAGGTCAAAGCCAAATAGCTTATTTGCCACCATGGCGGCGACGTAGGCAATCACCACGATGCGCCAAAAGCTTTTCATCAGTTCAATTAACGTCGTTTGACGCTTTTCAATATCCTTGCGGTGCCAGGAGCGATGTCTGGCCGCACCCCTGATCAGGTGGCGGATGCCGCGAGTGATCAGTACTCGTCCGATGTAGTATAGGATGAGTGAGCCGATGATAATGCTCATCAGATTGATTGCTACTTCGCTAACCAACCAACCCATATGGTTGTCGATTAGCCACTCGTCAGCTGCTGTGTTGTTCAGTATTTGTTCGATTAGCCCATCCATCTAGTTTAATTATACAGCGCCACGAACGAAAAGCGAACCTGATGTATCATAGGTAGTAGTGAGCCAGATTGATCCGAACCAGTTCATCATCGCCAGAAAGCGCAAAAAGTATCGATTTGCGCTATTTGCCAATTCACCACTTTGTTTTGAGTTTGAGGAGTGGGATAGAACTTCGCCAGTAGACGTAGTTGAGATTGGCGCCGGAACAGGGCAGTTCATTGTAGAGTTGGCCACTAGGCATCCTGAAAAGAGCTATATAGCGCTCGACGTCAAGGGTGATCGGCTGCAAAAAGGTGCCCGCGATGCTGAGCAGCGAGGCCTAAAAAATGTTAAATTTGTGCGAGCTAGGGCCGATCAAGTAGGCGAGCTGTTCAGCGCGAACTCTTTAGGGCAAATCTGGCTAACTTTCTCTGACCCATTTCCGAAAAAACGCAGCACTGGTAGAAGGATGACTCATCCGACATTTTTAAAAATCTACAAAAAACTTCTAAAAGATGACGGCTCGCTACTGATAAAACATGACGACTTAGAGTTTTTTCACTGGACCCTCGAACAACTAGTAGGCGAGGGGTGGCAGTTGAAAGAGCTAAGTTTTGACCTCCATGAAAGCGACTTGAGCGAAGACTATAAGATCCTCACCCCCTACGAACGGCGTTGGCTGGAAGAGGGGAGGGTAACTAGTTTCGTTTCCACCAGGCGACGAATAAAAGTGTAATTATTGCAGTTTTATGATATAAATATACAATAATTATGAAATATCTTGATTTAGTTATTGGAAAATATCCGCAAAGTAATACCGATCTGCCGGCGGATGTACTGGTAGGCAACTCATTTGGCACTGCAACTGGCCCTGGGAGTGTTAATGCTCAGCTTGCTGAGTATGTTGAGAGTAGGGCTGATGGTCGACCAATCATTGCTGATACTATGCTGGCAAAGTTGATTAAGCATGCCGATGTGCAGGAGGTAAAGGGAGATATCTCCAACCTTACTGGTGGCAATGTCGGCTCATGGGGTATCGTGATTGAGGCTCATAGATTTATGGCTGAAAACAAACTAGAAGTGGCTAAGCAGGTGGGCCATAGGTATCACTTAGGCAGAATTGCAGCGCAGGCGTATAAAGCAGATATTTTATTCAACGTATTTCCCGAAGAGGAAGAGATGCCGAGCCACTTCGATAAAGATTCAGATCAGATCTGGACCCGTAACCGCGGTCTCTGGATGGCTCGTGAAGCGCTCGGCGTGCTTGTGCTTAAACACAAGGGCATGCTGTAGGGAGCGAACGGCGCTATGCAGTGGCCGTGCGATGAATTCTACTCAAATTACTACACAATAACTTATTATTGATCATATATTTTTTTAGTATTTATTTAATATTAAGGTGATAATGCACTATACAACATTGTTTAGTTTAATAATAAATAGTATAATTTGAGTCAAATATGTTTGAGCAGGACTATATCGACCACCATATCCAAAAATACATCGTTGGTGTCTTGATTCACCAAAAATACGCTAGATTTAGAGACCTAAGACCGCCTAAAGTCGACACCAATCTATATAGCTATCATCTCAAGGTGCTACAAAAAGGCAGCTGGATAAACAAAACAGAGCAGGGCTACACTCTAAGCTCCAAGGGCTTGGCGTATGTCGATAGGGTGAGTATCAAAAAGCTGAATCTGCGCTATCAGCCAAAAATAGTCACCATGCTAGTCATTCAAAATAGCGACGGTGATGTTTTGCTAACACTGCGCAAAAAGCAGCCCTATATTGATACCTGGACGCTTCCTCATGGCAAAACTCACATCATTGACGCGTCGATAGTTGACGGTGCTAGAAGAGAGTGGTCTGAAAAGGTAGGTGGAGTAGCGCCGGAAAATCTACGACATGCTGGCGACTGTTACAACAGAGTGCTGGATGATCAGGGTATGGTCTCAGCGACACTGATGCATGTTTTTTACGCCAACGAAGATGACATACAGACCACAGACACCCTTCAGTGGGTGCGTCCACACAAGTTGGCCCAGTATGATCTAGCGCCAGCAGTCGAGCAAATCGTCGCGCGGACATTTTTCAGAGATCCGTACTTTTTTGAAGAGTACGAAGTAGAAATGAAACTTTAAAGTTATGGCATCTCGATGCGGGTAGAGTCTAAAAGTTCTGTGGCTTTTTCACGCACCCACCCGTCGATTGAGCCGGCACCCATACAAAGCACAAGATGTCCTTGAGCAAGGTGATTTTTGATGTTCTGCCACAACAGGTCGTCCATTTCAGCTAGGTGGACGGATGCGGTCGATTCAAGACCACTTGTCAGCTCTTCGGGGGTTAGAGTTTTTTGGCTTGGGTTTTCTCGACTAAGATAGGTCGGCAGCCAGTAAACTTCCTGAGCCTGCTCAAAAACCGCATCTGTATAGAGGTGGTAGACTTCGTGCTGGCGAACGTTCTGGTGTGGCTGGTAGACCAAAACCACACTGTCGGATATTTCACGCGCCATCTGTAGGGTAGCGGCAATTTCTACTGGATGATGGCCGTAGTCGCTGTAAAGATTTGGAGCTAATTTCTCAAAACGTCGATTTGTACCCGGAAAGGAGTTGATCGCCTGGGTGATACCCTGAGGATCTACATGCTCGTCGGGTAGCAGCTGCTCAAGAGCTTTTTGTACCAAAAAGGCATTGTGCCGGGTGTGGTCGCCCGCCAGCGTAATGTGCGACAGGTTCATCAGCTCATCAAATGCATCATAGGTGGCTGGAATGTCTGGATGCTTTAGGTATCGCAAGTCCTTACTCCACAACAGCGAACATTCAGACTGTTTCAAAAACTCGACAAAAGCCTCTCGGTAGTCGCTTTCAGTAGCAAATGTGTCCGGATGATCATATCCTAGGGCGGTAATTAGACTGAGATGCGGCTCAAAGTGCAGGAAATTTCGATCAGACTCATCGCACTCATAGATAAAATATTCGCTTTTTGGCTCAAACAGCCCACTTGGCCCAAATGAAATAGTCG
>CAZBLG010000042.1:0-5470 GCA_964492805.1 uncultured Candidatus Saccharibacteria bacterium | reverse complement strand
TTACACTCTCATCTGTACGTGTCGCCGCCGGTCGATCTGACGGGATAATTATAAGATGAGGAATATGACACAATGAAGACAAATCTATTTGTCGGTAGCCTTGCGTATGCAACTACAGACGAAACACTACAAGCATTTTTCGAGCAAGTCGGAGAAGTTGAGCGCGCATCAGTAGCAAAAGACCGAGACACCAACCGTTCACGCGGTTTTGGTTTCGTAACATTCGTAGACGAAGCAAACAACCAGAAAGCTATTGATCAGCTTGACGGTAAAGAACTTGATGGCCGTGCTATCACAGTTAACGTGGCTCGTCCACGTGAAGACAAGCCACGCCGTGACAACAACGGTGGCGGCGACGGTGGTTCATTCCGCCAACGCAGCTGGTAATTTATACCGCTCGCAAACATGAACTCCGGCTGTATAGTCGGAGTTTTTGTTTTATTTGCAATGATCTGTCAACCCAAGTCTTGCTTTACAAACCTTAGCACCTCAGTATCACTAATTGCCACCTTGCCCGTAAACATCTCGTAGGGCCGAGCAAACAACTCGTACTGCGTATCATAGAGTGGTCGGTAGATAACAAGTGGCTCACCCGTTTCAGTCTGCAGCGCTACGCCAAGAACTTCGTATAACTGACGATTCTTATAGTGCCGATACACTCCTTTATCGATATCTGGTATCGCCTGCTCACTCATATTTTCCTCCTACTGACTTAGTATTCTACGTAGTGTTGATTCATCTATTATTTCTGTGCCATAGGCTTGGGCTTTTTTGAGTTTTGAAACACCAATTTTGCCCCCAGCGACCAGGTAGGTCGTGTCTTTAGCCACAGCCGACTGAAAGGCGCCGCCAAGCGAACGAATCTTTTCAGCTGCTTCGTCGCGACTCATAGACTCGAGCGACCCAGTAATAACAAAGCTCACACCCGTCAGTCTGCCTGATGTCTTTTTAAAGTATGGCTCGACGCCAAGTGTTCTAAATTTTTCAAGAAGTGTCAAATTATCCTCATCGGCAAACCATGCGGCAATGCTCTCCGCTACAACTTCGCCCACCCCTTCAACCGCCCTTAGTTCGTCGATCGTCGCAGTTGACAGCGCTTCAAGCGACTCGAAGTGCTTGATTAGATCAATCGCAGTCTGCGTACCAACGTGGCGTATGCCTAAGCCAAACAAAAACCTCTCCAGCGGGGGCTGTTTCTTCTCGCCTATAGCGTCGATGAGCTTCTTGGCTGATATTTCAGCAAACCTATCTAACTCCAGCAACTGCTGCTTGGTCAAAGTGTATATATCAGCCAGGTCCTTAACTAGACCTGCCTCGACCAGTGCTTCAACGTTTTTCTCTCCTAGTGTGTTGATATCGAGCGCACCCTTTGAGGCAAAGTGAATGAGCGAGCGCTTGAGAATGATCGGCCCAGTCAGGCCTTTGACCCGATACACCGCATCACCCTGACGACGAACAAATTCGAGTTCTGGATACTGTCGACTGAGTTCCTCTTCGTAGTCAATAGGCTGGGCCTTTGGGGGACGAAGTTCGGTTATAACCGCTTGAACTTGCGGTATGATATCGCCGGCTTTAAAAATAATCACCGTGTCACCCCGCCGAATATCGAGTCGAGCAATCTCATCGGCGTTATGCAAACTAGCATGCTGGACTGTTGAGCCATCAACCTGCACTGGATCAAACACAGCCACAGGAGTTGCCGCACCAGTGCGCCCAATTGATATCACGATGTCTTTCACTACAGTAGTGGCCTCCTCGGCGGCATACTTATAGGCGACAGCGGCGCGAGGTTGCTTGCCAACCACACCAAGTTTAGTAAATTGCGCTCGGTCATTGACTTTTATAACCAGCCCATCGGTATTAAACGGCAAGTCATGACGCTTTTCATCCCACTCATCAACAAACTGCATCACACTAGGCAGCGAATCGAAGACTGCTGCCTGTTGGTTGCGCCTAACACCTAAGCTAGAGAGAGCGTCATATGCATAGCTGTTTGTAGGAATCTCCTCCGGTTTATCGCGCAAAATGTCGTAGGCGATAAAAGTAAGTGGGCGAGAAGCCACAAGTCCAGGATCAAGTTGACGAACAGTGCCGGCGGCTAGGTTGCGTGGGTTAGCAAATTCTGGGAGGTCCTGCTGTTTTTGATAATTATTTAGCATCTCAAAATCTTTTTTCAGTATGACGATTTCACCCCGAATTTCTGTGCGCCCAATAAGAAATTTTGCAAAATCCTTGGATTGACGCAGTTTTAATGGCACATTCTTGATCGTGCGGACATTTGCTGTAATATCCTCCCCAACAAAACTATCGCCACGGGTAACCGCCCTCACCAAAAAGCCATCTTCATAAACCAGCGAACAAGCCAAACCGTCCATCTTTATATCGGCGAAAAATTCGTGCCGACTGCCCGGCAGAAGCTTATCCATCCGCGCTACCCAGGCCTCAACGTCTTGGCGACTAAAAACATCGTTCAGACTGAGCATTCGGCTTTTGTGCTCGACCTTCTTAAAGCCACCCTTTAGAACATTGCCGACTCGTTGAGTTGGGCTATCGGTGGTGATAAGGCTTGGATTTTCAGCTTCTATCTGTTTGATTTCAGAAAATAGCCCGTCGTACACTGCGTCGCTAACTGTCGGTGCATCAAGGACGTGGTATTCGTATGAGTACTGATCGACTAGCGCCTTAAGCTCGCTGAGCCTACGCTGGACTTGCGTCATCTTCGACGACCTTTCGGTAGAAGCTGTAGACATAGCTTGCAAAGAAAACTATTGAAAACGACATAAGTAGTAGCGCCACCACCGGAACCACCGGTAGCCACTCCAGTCCAGGCACAGCGACCTTGAGCGCTCCATCAAGAATAATTATTGGTATTAGCACTATGGCCCAAGTAACAATTAACAACATGATAGCCCACACCCAGCGCAGCAAAATGCGAATTCGTCGGCCTACTGCAATATCCCCTGCTAACTTTAGTGCCTCAAAAGGATACATTCCTGGTAAGGTCACGATGACCATGGCGATAAACGTGCTGGTTATCCAGTACAGCGAAAGGGTGCTCAACAAAATAGCCCCACCACCAAATAGCATCAAGACAGCTGTTTGATCAAGCAAGCCAGATGTGTCGGCGGCGCCATAGGCAATGACCGCAAGCGCAGCCGGTAGTAGCTGAATGAGCAACACCAGTACCAATACCGCCAGCGCGATGACTGGTCCACCCGAAGAGTAAACCCCGTCACGAATACGTGGTTTTTTGCCAGCCATTAGTCCCCTGAGCAACCACACAGCAGCCAACCAAGCATAGAGCCCCAGTAAAACACCGAAAATCTGTTGCGACGTGCCGACCGCGCCGCCTGATAGCTGGCTGCTCAGTACGCCCCAAAACAGGGCCAAGTTAGCCACTCCCGCGTCAAGTAGGCCTGATTCGTTCGGCTCATCAACCAGCTGGCGCATTTGTAAGTACGTCTCTTGAGACATAATGCTCGATAGAAGCAGTATTAGCACGGCATATAGTAAAGCAAGGCCTAGGAGTAGCCTTTTGTTTTTAGTAATTAACTCAACTACTTGTTTTGTCAGAGACCAGTATCCGGGTAGTTTGAGTGATCGCTTGTAGTCTCGCCTCCTAGTTCGACGAAAACTACGGTGAGGACGCCGACTGAAAAAGTCTTTGCGACGAGCCCCGAGTCGACCAAACCACTGCCTGAGCTTAACGATACGCCCCTTTTTCGAAGGAGTGCTTTTGGTCTTTTTAGCAGGCCTCTTTTGTGCTGATTTACTATTTCTTTTACTTGCCACTTTTTTGTCCTACATCTTTGTTGCTGTTTGGCGCAGTCGTGCAATTCGATCATCAAGTGGAGGGTGTGTACTAAAGAGCTTGGTGAAAAAACTTGGACGTAAAGGGTTACTCATAAACAAATTGGCCGTTGAGGTGCTTTGCTTTTGCATCGGCTGGCCATACTGCTTTAATTTCTCAAGTGCCGAGGCCAACCCCTCACTATCACGAGTTAGAAGCGCTCCGGAGGCATCAGCCAAGTACTCCCGCTGACGACTTATCGCCATTTGGGTAATCATCGCCAAAATAGGTGCTAAAATAACCACCGCCAGTCCAACGATATAGACGATTGGGTGAACGTTTCTATCACGCCCTCCGCCACCAAAAAACATCATCCGAAGCGCAATATCGGCCAAGATACCAATTGCGCTAACCAGTCCAAAAGCGATCATACTCACCCGAATATCATAATTGCGAACGTGACTCATCTCATGAGCCATCACCGCCTCCAGTTCACGCTTATCCATAACATTTAGCAGCCCTGTTGTGGCGCCAACAATCGCCCTTTTTGGATCGCGACCAGTTGCAAAAGCATTTGGAGCAGGATCGTCAATCAAATATACTTTCGGCATCGGCATGCCTGAGGCGATAGATAAATTCTCAACCGTCCTCCAGAGTTCTGGCGCATGCTTTTTTTCAATCTCCTTTGCTCCGGTCATCGACATCGCCAGCCGACTTGCGATAAAGTACTGCAGTAGCGCGTATATTGCCGCTACGACTATCATAACTACCGGCAAGTTGTAGTCTCCATTGAGATAACCCAGAGTCACCCCTATAATTCCAATTAAAATTACAAATATGGTCATAATTAAAATCGTGTTTCGTTTGTTCCGACTAATAGCGCTGTACATATAACTAGTTTATCAAGAAAACCACCTCCTGAATAGAGGAGGTGGTTAATGTCATGGTTCGATACTGCTTTATTAGAACTGAACTTCGACAGGATTCTGAATGCTCGCCATGTCTTCGACTTCAAAGAACTCTCTTGACTGGAAGCCAAACATGCCTGCAACTAGATTGACTGGAAATGTTTCAATCTTAGTATTGAGATCGCGAACACCACCGTTGTAAAAGCGGCGAGATGCTTGAATCTTATCTTCAGTGTCAACTAGCTCTTGCTGAAGCTGCAAGAAGTTCTGATTTGCCTTGAGGTCTGGGTAGGCCTCAGCTACAGCAAATAGACTTTTTAGCGCACCTTCAAGCATATTCTCAGCATCTGCTGTCTCAGCGACCCCTTTGGCGTTCATCACCGCGCTTCGTGCCTCAGTAACATTTTGAAACACACCACTTTCATGCGCAGCGTAACCTTTTACTGAATTTACTAGATTTGGGATGAGGTCTGTGCGCCTTTTTAGCTGCACAGTGATATCGCTCCATGCCTCTTCAACTCGATTTTTAAGCGTAACTAGTCCGTTGTAAGTGGCGATCAGAAATCCGACAATCACTACAAGGATAACGCCGATGACGATTAAGACAATTGCCCATGTCTCCATAATAATACTCTCCTTTGCTAATTTGCTTACATATCTATTGTATCATCAGTACTAGTGTTTGTGATAGATGCTTTTTTGAAACTTTTAGTTGGTTCGCAGGAGGCGGGAATGTTCGCCAAGCGAACGCTTCGCCCGAACCGCGACGGGT
>CAZBLG010000041.1:3671-5475 GCA_964492805.1 uncultured Candidatus Saccharibacteria bacterium | reverse complement strand
GATTAGCTCATTTGGCTAGAGCGCCTCATTGACGTTGAGGAGGTGAGAGGTTCGAATCCTCTATCGCCCACCAAGTAAAAAGACTGCCTTTGGGTGGTCTTTTTGCTCTATAGGACATGCAGGAAGATTCTCACCTCTCTGTTTTGCATTCGCAAAACTCGTTTTTTACCCACATATTTCAATACTTTTCCACGTGAACAAAGGCTATCAACACCCCATATATATTCAGTCAGTGATATACGTCGGCTCATCTTGTTCCCTTGACTTTTTATAATGTTTGTGCTAACATAAGAGCTATGGATACAAATTCCATCAATCAGCCGCAAAAAGAAACGGCGAAAGAGTTCTCATCGCTACTAAGCCAGGTAACTCTTCATTTTGAATACAACAAGACTATTCCCCAAGAGCGGGCAAGCTTAAGTGGTCGCCAGGCTAGCTCCGGCAAACGATAACGCTCATCTAGCCTATCTATTACGACGCTAAGCCTAAACCCCAATACCTCTAGTGTTGGGGTTTTCCATACTTTAAAAAAGTTTTCCACTGGATTTTTGTCCACCGGTATGTCAATATATTGATATGATTTGCTTAAATTGTTTTCACGCAAAAACTAAAGTAACTAATTCTAGACGTCACAAACAGCCCTCGGTCTGGCGCCGTCGACACTGCCCAAACTGTCAGCTGACCTACACTACCTATGAGCGACCGTCGCTTGACGACCAGATGATTCTTGGAAACACGAACCATGCAACCCCGTTTAACATCGGTAAGCTGACTGTCAGTATCGCCAAAAGCTTTCAGCACAATAAAAAAGCTGCCGATTATGACAGCTTCTTCTTAGCTCAAACTATTGAAACTCGCCTGCTTATGCAGGGTAAAGAGATATCTGCGGACGATATCGCCGCCCTTGCCCACGCAACCTTACAGCATTTTGACCCCGTGGCCGCCGTTCAGTACGCGGCTCAGCATGACTTAGTTACTTCGAGGCGTCGTCCTGGCCGGCCTTCGATTGCTTTTTTAGTTGCGCAACCTGATCGACCGTCAACTTCTCAGTAACATCAAACCTGTCGAGATATTTGCCAAGAAACAGTCGAGTCTGGGAGTAGAATGATGCCGCCGAACTATAAACAATGGCAGTAACCGGCATTAACACCCACTGAAGCACCATCCAGACGTTGCGTGAGCGCTTGTAACGCGCTGGGCGCGGCGGTAGCAGCTTGAATGACATAAACACACTAACCACCAAACCAATCATTGCTATGCGCTGTAGCAGGCTCACAGTGTCGGGCAATTGGTGGACCGCAACGCTACGAGCGGCTTCACTATTGACCAGTAGCGGCACCCAGCCACCAAAAGCTACCAAGATAGATATACAAGCCAGGGTAACATGTCCATCAAGCAGCCTAACAAATCGCGTAAAACCGGCCCAAAATGGCACATTTCGCCTAGCGGTAAATACCCTAGTGGCTACATATGGCACATCCGATGCCCCATACGCCCAACGACGTAGCTGAACAAACTGGGCCTTAAGGGTCTTGGTATAGGTCTCTGACAGTACGGCGTCCTGGTAAATTGGCACGTGAAGTGGCACCACTTCATAGTTACCACCGAAGTAGAAGTAGCTTCGCCAATACTGATGGCCGTCCTCGACAATCGTCCTAACACTCCAAAAGTCCATCTCGACTAACGCGTCCATCGGCTGAGCATGCGAGGCAAAGTTCCTTAGTGAATGTGGCCTCATCGAGCTGATAATATTCCAAAACGAGTTACCAGTTGCCACTACGCGCATCGGTGCTGGAACATCCCA
>CAZBLG010000041.1:0-3571 GCA_964492805.1 uncultured Candidatus Saccharibacteria bacterium | reverse complement strand
ACTATGAGTCGCTTTTTGTCGTATGTCGTATCGATAACTGACTGTATGGTTGGCTCTATCACCTCATAAGGCTCATTGTAGGCAGGGATAATTAAGGCATTGTATATTTCAGACGGCTTTGGGAAAAAGCCCTCCTCAGAGGCTGCCATGAGGCGCAAGTTTTCAATATGCTGAGAGTAGCCAATCTCCTCAGATGTCTTGTTGTGATGCCTTGAATAGGCGGCTTTTGGGTCGGTTAGGTCGTTGAGTCGCTCGTTCCAGTCGACTTTCATCCCTCGATCCATCCGACCTCTGCCCTTTATCATATGATAGGCGATGCCCACCACCTTGACTATCATCGACAAAATGATAATTAACAGGTAGAGTGCCGCCCAGATCGGGTTAATAATCGACAGCACCACTAAAAGAATAATTGCGCCGTAGCTGATCATAGCCGGTACTCGCTCAAAAAAACGGTACAGTCGCGTACGCTTGCCTACCGGAATCTCAATGTCCACTTAGCTCTAACTCCTAACCTAGCGCGGCAATATTTATAATTGATAGGGCAAATATCAGCACAATCACCGAGATACCGATAGTTGACCAGAGGAACGCCAAGGACAAGTCGCGTCGACCCAGCTGATAAAGCTTGAGGCTCAGCGCGCCATGCACCCCAAGCACCACTAGCTCAAGCAGTGCGTAGCCCCACAGATAGTACCAGTAGCTCCTGTAAAAACCAGTGATGCCAAATGAGCTATAGTGAGTAATTACTTGGGTTTCTTTAGGTTCGATACTGAGTCCGATAATGACAATAACCACTATCGCTACGAGCGTATTGACCACGACTAAACCAGACCACCAGCGGTCTTTTAGGGCTTTTTTAATATCGTTTGTAGTAATTTGTCTCATAGTGTTATCCTGGAGCCGCTGATCGGAGTCGAACCGGTGGCCTACGCTTTACGAAAGCGTCGCTCTACCAACTGAGCTACAGCGGCCTAGCTCCTCTAGGAAATTATACCAGACATATAGCGCTTTTCCACGTCCGCCCAGTTGACTACGCTCCACCAGGCCTTGATGTAATCAGCCCGAACATTCTTATAGTCCAGGTAGTAGGCGTGCTCCCAAACATCAAGCCCCATAATGGGCATTTCTCTGCCATGCATGATTGGATTGTCTTGATTTGGAGTGCTGACAATCTCCCCGTCTGGCATCAACCAGACCCACCCACTACCGAACAGGCCAGTTGCGGCACTCTCGAATGCCTCGATAAATGACTCAAACGAGCTGTGACGCTCCTTGATCAACTGGCCCAGATCCCCGGCTGGCTCGCCACCGCCATCTGGCGACATAATCTGCCAAAACAAACTGTGGTTCAGATGTCCGCCGCCATTGTCTCTGACAGTTTGGCGGATATCGTCCGGCAAACCATCAAGATTACTCAGTAGCTGCTTCAGGTCTTCTGGATGATCCTGACCCTCTAGCGCCTCGTTCAGCTTATCGACATATGCCTGGTGGTGCTTTTGGTGATGCAAACGCATGATCTGCTCGCTAATCGCCGGTGCTAACGCCCCATAGTCATATGGTAGTTCATCTAACTTATAAGTCATATTGTCTCCTATTCAATGTTAATAAATAACCTGGTTTGGTCGCTGTCTTTTAGCTCATTGAACTGCTTTGAAAAGACAGTCAGCGGAACTTTTAGGTATGAGTAGCGTATCGACTCCTCGTCACTTGAATGGCGTAAAATAAAGTAGTATCCGTCACCGGCTAGGGTTTTGATTGCACCAGACTCCGATCCCACCTCTAGATCTGCTGCAGCTGAACTTAGCCCGCCGTCAGAATTGTCTCTGGGCACTGAGATATCAGCTTGATATTCAACCTCTGCTTCAAGCGCTCTAGCCACCTCCTCAAGAGTTTGACCCTCCCCGATCAAATCACCTACCTGCTGAGCCACCCCTGAAGCCTTATCGTCAATGCTAAAAGCAACTTCTTGACGAAGCAAGGTGTTGCGCATTGCCCGGCGAAGCTCATCCATAGTCCAACGGAGGTTGTCGTTCACTACAGCCTCATAGGCACTCTCTGAGAGACCACTTTGAGCGCGCTGCTGTTCGATCAACGAATCGATTCGCTCATTGGCGATAGAAATGTTGCGCTCATTGGCAATTTTGCGAGCATAGGTATCCTCGAGCGCCCGGTCAATTGCCTGTTGCTGCTGAAACATCATCCGGTCACTAGCGGTATTTTCCGAGCCACCCTGACTCTCCAGTACGCTTATGGTGCTACGGTGATATAGCAGATAGTCGCTGTAGCGCACATATTTTCCGTCAATTTGAGCTACTGGTACAGGAATCACCCTACTCACACGATACGCCAAATCACTAGTGTCTTTCCAGACATACAGCTGCAGCCAGACCAGCACCACTAGCGCAACCAGCGCCCCAAGGCTAATTAAAATAGCATTGCGCACCAATGTGTTGCGGGTATATTGAATTGGATACTTTAACTTTCGGCCACCTGCCAAAACTCGCTCGCGATGCTCAGCCACTGTGTCGTTAGTAATCCTTGTTGGTAGCTTTTTGGCAGACCGTTTACGCAACACTTTCTTGATCATTCTCGCCCTCCCCCGTGGTTAATGCCACGGCATCTTGCAGCTTGTTATAGATTCTCTCGGGATATTCAACATTTCTAATCACCAAATCACCAACGAATGTCTGAATAACTATTGTACCAAACTTGAACAACTCCCCAAAGAGTCCAGGAATGTTAAAGCTAATGTTTTGGATTTTCTCTAGCCTAAGCTCAACCACGTCCTTGCCAAAAAAACCTCGCTGAGTAATCTGCCTGATTCGCTGGCTTGTAACGATGTAGTAGGTATAAAACCAGATGACAAAATGGTAAAAAAACAGCACTAGACCAAGGGCAAACCCACCTAAGAACACCCAAAGTAAATTTAAGTTGTCTTGCCAGATTAAAAATGGCACTGCACCGATTGTCATCGGAATTAGTAGGCCATAAAAGCCCTTGCGCATGGCGATAATGTGACGACGAAATACAAACAACAACTCTTCGTCATCGCGCTGACCTTCGAATTCGTGCGCCTCTGTTTCATCCGTGTGTTTGGACATGTGTTTATTATAGCACTTATCGTATTGTTGTATCTGGTGTGAGAGTTGTTTGGTAGGTTTCTGTCTGCAGACTTATCCGGGCAGGAGATCGGCTAAAGCCTCCTTCGCTCACTCACTCAGAAAAATACCTCTGGTGCTTTTCTTCGCTTCGTTCGCTTCACCGAACCTCTTTTGCTTAGGCAAAAGGACGGTTCGACCCACTCGAAGAGTAACCAATATAAAATACAGATCTTTCAATCTGTATTTTATATTGGTACCCCGGGCAGGAGTCGAACCTGCAACCTTATCCTTAGGACGGATCTGCTCTATCCAATTGAGCTACCGAGGCATTAATACTTTAATGTGCACTTGCCACTGTAGCACATTAGATAATTGGATAGAGCAGATCTGCTATTTTCTTCGCTGAAGGCTCTCCAATTGAGCTACCGAGGCATTAATACTTTAATGTGCACTTGCCACTGTAGCAC
>CAZBLG010000040.1:0-5534 GCA_964492805.1 uncultured Candidatus Saccharibacteria bacterium | reverse complement strand
TGAAGTGGTATGATTTGCTACCAGTAGTCAGCTGGTTGTCGCTTGGCGGTAAGTGTCGTTACTGCAAAAAGCCGATCGGTTGGTCGGAGATACTACTTGAACTGACGCTGGGCGGACTATTTGTGCTGTCATTTATATTTTGGCCAGGTTCGCTGGCGGAGCCACTGGAGATAATTAAACTCACTACCTGGCTGATTGCTCTGGTGGCACTGGCGATAAACTTTGTATATGATGCGCGGTGGCTTCTACTTGTACCGGCGTTAAACTGGCTAGTGATTGGCGCCGGTTTCATATACGCGGTGATTTCTATAACACAGTCGGCCGATGTAGCCGGTGCTATTTACTCGACAGTTGGCGCAGTGTTGCTCCTAGGGGGTCTCTACGGGCTGCTGTGGCTAGCTTCAAGAGGGCGATGGGTTGGCGAGGGTGATATGTACATCGGCGCAGGAATAGCACTTTTCTTGGGCGACTGGAAGCTGGCGTTTGTGGCGCTATTTGCAGCTAACTTAATCGGTACGCTGGTTGTTCTACCGGGGTTGATTAGGGGTAGGATCGGCCGGGGGAGTCAAGTGCCCTTTGGGCCACTGCTAATTGCCGGTGGGGTGTTAACTTGGTTTGTCGGCGAAGCGATAATTAATTGGTATCAATCGCTACTTTTCTTCTAAAAGCTTATGCTATAATGAACCTAATATGAAACAAATAAGTCAACCTGGGTTCACGATAATCGAAGTTGTACTTTTCTTGGCGATATCTGGACTATTGGCAGTAGGTTTGATGGTTGGTACCGGTGCTGCTATCCAGCGCCAGCAGTATCGCGACTCAGTTCAGTCATATGCAAACTTCTTACGCAATCAATACGCCCAGGTCATAAGCGTCGGCAACTATGACTCAGCGGACCGAAAGTGTCCGCTTGAACCTAGTGGAAGTGAAGCTCCGAGGGGGCGGTCAAATTGTGTAGTGGTCGGACGCTACGTCGCTGCGATAGATGGTTCAGGGCAGAAGTACAGTACCTATCCAGTATACGCACTTGAGGGCGATGATGGGAGTTGGGCTTATGGATACGATAAAGCCGATAATGAGTATGAGCCACACTGGGGAGTAAATACGCTTCTGGTTCATGGCACTGGCGCTAAGGCGCCTTTTAGCGTTGTCATGTCGCGACACCCAGAAACAGGTAGCCTAGCTATTCGTACGAGTGATTCTGCGGTTGCCTCCGACGAGATAGATGGCTTTATTGAGGCTAGCACGGAAGATCAGGAGATATGCGTATTTTCAAATGGATGGCTGACTGGAGAACGGCAGTCGGTGTTTATCGGCGCGATGGCTGGATCTGGCGATGCTATAACAGTAGGTAATGCTATGGCTGCGGGATGTAAAAGCGATGCATAGTCGGCATAAAGGCGATACGATTATCGAGGTGATACTAGCGGTGACTATTTTTAGTCTTGTGGCCGTCGGTGCGATGACTATTATGACCAGTGGTATTGCCATGGCGCAGCGTACATTGGAGATTACTCAGGTGCGTCATCAAATTGATGCCCAGGCTGAGATGTTGCGGTATATACGTGATCGTTCTAGTGAAGAGGACCTCCACTACGCTGATATGTGGAACAAGATTACTACCAGTGCTGATAGTGGAGGAAGGGTGGTTAGTGAGCCGGTGTCTATTTTAAGCGTTGACAGCTGCCCCGAGGCTGGTGCCTTAGGTGCCACGACCATGTTTTCGCTTAGATCAAATATCGCTACTAGTAGGGTTGAGTTTTTAGACAATACTACATACAGTCATACGCCCACTACTTATGCAAAAGTAACCGACACCGAATCCCAGGGTATATCCATCCAGATAGTTGAAGCTGAGGGGGGTGGTGCCTACGATGCGCACATTCAGGCGTGCTGGTATGGGCCTGGTTCCTCACGGCCGGCAACCATAGGGACGATAGCGAGGTTGTATGCGGCGAACTAAGAGGCAGGGCTTTACGATTATTGAGCTGATGCTGGCGATGTCTTTTGTGTCGGTCCTACTGCTGGCAATTGTCATGACTGCCATACAGGCGGGGAGAATTTACAATAAAGGGCTAACTTTGCAGAGCGTTAATCAGGCGGGGAGTAACGTCGGTGACACCTTAAGGCGCGACTTTCTGCAGGCCAATGCCCAGATGATTTCTCAAGGGGCTGGCGGAGCAGTGATTAATCCCCCCGGGGTAGCTGGCGGTCGTTTCTGCCTGGGCGGGTTCTCATATCTTTGGAATCTGCCTACCGGTGTGAAGGCTGGGGATGTCGTGGTTGATGCTCATGGGGAGCCGATAAACTTTGTTCGAGTTACCGACAGTGGAGGGGATTTGTGTCAGCCTATAGCTGAGGGTGTGTATACTAATGCTCTAGATAAAGACGCGACTATTACTCACTTGCTTAAGCAGCCCTCTAGTTCCTCAGATATAGGGCTGGCGATACACGACCTGCAGGTTATTCCGCTAACTCCAGTCGAGAGCAACTCAGAGGCGCTCTATCGGGTTGAATATATCATAGGCACCTCAGAGCTTAGCGAAATCAATACCGCCAATCAGAGATGCCGACCCCCTGATCACGAAGACGCCAACGATGATTTTTGTGCAATTAACAACTTTGAGATGATAGTGAGGACAAATGGCCAGTAAACGACAAAACGGAGCAGTATCAATTTTTTCAGTGATTTTTGCAGCCCTGCTACTAACAGTGCTGACGGTTGGGTTTATTGGCCTGATGATCAGCGGTCAACAGAGGGCGATCAATAACGACCTGTCTCAGAGTGCCTATGATTCTGCACTGGCGGGAGTAGAGGATGCTAAGCGGGTTGTTAGGGCGTGCCTGGGTGGCAATGCTCAAGCTTGCGAAGCGCTCGAGACAAGTGAAAACTGTAGCGTGATAAGTCAGTCTGAGATAGTTGGCAGTGCTACCGATGAAGAGACGGTTATTCGCTCAAGCAGCAGTAATAGCGGTGAGCAGTTCGACCAGGCGTACACCTGTGTAAATATTGACATGAACACCCCTGATTATAGAGATGAAGTTCGCGAAGGCTCTTCTAGAATCGTTCCTCTAAGGGCGACTGGAGATTTTAATCAAGTAGTAATCGAGTGGTATACCCAGGATGATGCTGGAGAAGCAGTACTGGCGGCTAAGGAGCCAATTCCAGGGGATATTGAAGGCTTACCTCAGCGCGATGCCTGGGATGCTGCTGCGCCACCACTTGTTCGAGCCCAAATGATAACACCCGGCGAAGATTATAATCTAGCTAGCCTTGATAGCTCCGATGCCTCAAGAACGGTGTTTTTACGCCCTAGTACTGTAAGCGGTGGCCCAGGGGGGTTGGCGGTATTGATATCAAATCTGCCTCGAGCAACCAATGAAAATGAAGTGACCAATAAGACCACCCCAGTCCCTTGCTCTAGTAATTTCGCCAATAATGGCCACTCATGTCGAGTAATTCTTGAGCTAGCGCCAGGGGATATAGTGAGCCAGAGTGACAGCAATAATGCCCTGCTTCGCCTCAATACCATCTACAAGACTGCGAATGTACGTGTGTCGTTAATGCTTGATGGCAACCCGGTTATGTTCTACGGCGTACAGCCCCTAGTTGACTCAACAGGTCGGGCAAATGATCTATTCCGACGAGTCGAGGCGCGTCTAATGGTTGGTGATGATTTTCCATACCCTAGCTATGGTGTGGATGTGACAAACGCCTTGTGCAAAAACTTCGCAGTTAGCGACAGCGAGGCGATTAGCACGGCGTGCAGCCCCTAATCTGTAACTGTCACTAGGCTTTGTCGGTGTCGCTGTGAAACCGCTCAAAGACTTCTTTGAGGTGCTGGTCGGTGACATGGGTATAGACCTGGGTAGTAGAGATGTTGCTATGGCCAAGCATTGACTGGACTGAGCGCAGGTCGGCCCCGTTCATCAGTAGGTCGGTAGCAAAGCTGTGGCGCATGGTGTGGGGACTGACGTGCTTGGTGATACCAGCCATTTTGGCGTATCTTGAAACCATCCGCTGGATACTCCGTGGTTGCAATCGGCGGAAATTTCCAGATGTGTCGGTTGCTGCCTGGTTGCGACTGTAACTAAGAAAGAGCGGAACTAGCGAGTCGTGCCGACTGTCCAGGTAGTTTTGGACATGTTCAGCGGCGCTACTGGAAACAAAAACTGGTCGGTCCTTCTGACCCTTGCCGCGGACCATGAACTCACGCCTTGATAGGTTGATGTGATCTTTATTGAGATTTACTAGTTCTGATACGCGCAGGCCACTTGAAAAAAGTAGCTCAACTATTGCTCGGTCGCGAAGACCCTGTTCGTCACTGGTGTCTATTTGCTCTAGCATTCTGGCTACTTCATCAAAGTGCAGAAAAGTTACTTGTTGGCGGGCAGTTTTTGGTAGGGTGATTTTGTCAGCACTGACCGATTTTATGTCTCGACGCGACAGGTACGTCAGGAAGCCACGAAGGGCAATTAAGTGGTAATTTTGAGTCGTAACAGAGAGTGCTTGGCCGTTGTAGTTTTTATAACGGTTTAGCCATAGGCGATATTTGCGAATTTTCTCCGTTGTAATCTTCTCAACAGGTATATCCTCAATAAACTC
The DNA here is from genome assembly GCA_964492805.1 of uncultured Candidatus Saccharibacteria bacterium. GTDB lineage: Bacteria > Patescibacteriota > Saccharimonadia > Saccharimonadales > Saccharimonadaceae > Nanosynbacter. The sequence goes on along the minus strand of CAZBLG010000040.1, from coordinate 928 downwards.
AACAAATCTTTCAAGGTAGAGTTGGTAGTTGCGCAGGGTGGCGGTGGCTCGACCGCCCTCAACCTCCAGATGTTCTATAAAATCAGCGATTAGCTCCGATAGGTAGTGCATAGTACTAGCATAGCGCAAACTTTGGGTAATTTGGTACAATGAGCTAAAGACAAGTCAAAATTAAGGAGCAATATGAAGCACACAAGTAAAATGCAGCAAACCCTAGTACTGTTTAAGCCGGATGCGGTCCAGCGTGGCCTGGTTGGTGATATTTTGACTAGGTTTGAGCGAGTAGGGCTAAAAATTGTAGCCACAAAGATGATTTTTCCTGATCGAGACCACTACTACGCGCATTATGAAAATATTGGCCACATGGTCACCCGACGTGGACAAAAAGCCTTTGATGTAACTTTGACAATGATGCAGACCGGCCCAGTGGTCGCCATGGTGTTCGAGGGCGTTGAAGCAGTGGCACTGGTGCGCAAAATGGTTGGTGGCACTGAGCCAAAAGCGGCTATGCCAGGAACAATTCGCGGTGACTTTAGTCACATGAGCTTTGAACATGCCGACAGCGAAGACAAGGGCGTGCCAAACCTGATACACGCTTCAGGAGACCCTGCTGAAGCCGCAGATGAAATAGGACACTGGTTCAGCCAAGATGAGATCTTCAACTACGAGCTAGCTCACGAAAAGCTAACTCGATAAGTTTTAGCTCACGCAGGAAGGGGGCATAGCAACCCCCTTCGTCATATCTGTAGTATAATTAAAGCTAGCCAATGCGCTCACCCATACCGGTGCGTAGTGCCAGCTTCAGGGGGAGGGATGAGTTTTCGGATTTATTCCGAAAAAGAAATGGAGGGGCGGGCCCCTCCTGAGATATGCGCCTCGGTAGCTCAATTGGATAGAGCAGATCCGTCCTAAGGATAAGGTTGCAGGT
>CAZBLG010000039.1:0-5905 GCA_964492805.1 uncultured Candidatus Saccharibacteria bacterium | reverse complement strand
ACAGGACCCGAGGACAGCGACCTACGTAGCGAAGCGTACGACGGGAGCGGTGTAGGAACGCTGAGCGAAGCCGCTCTGGATGATTTCGGTGGCGAGAGTGCGAAGCAAAAACAGCTAACCCTCCCTAATAACCAACCCGCCCTCCCTCTCCTCGCCCTAATCGTCTCTGGTGGACACTCACAACTAGTATTTTTCCGAAATCACGGCGACTTTGACCTGATCGGTCAAACTCAAGATGACGCTGTTGGCGAAGCTTTTGATAAAGTAGCAAAAATCCTCGGCCTCCCCTACCCTGGCGGCCCGTCTATTTCAAAAACCGCTGAACAAGGCGACCCCAAAGCTTTCAAGCTACCTATCGCCAGGCTCGCAGGTGCTTATGATTTTTCCTTCTCAGGGCTCAAGACAGCCGTTTTGAGAGCGACTCAGCACGAAGTGGGTAAAGACTTCACTTTCCCCTCCCACGAGCTTCCAGCGCTTGTAGACGACGAACTGAGGCATAATATGTCGGCTAGCTTCCAGTACACTGCCGTCAAGACACTTGTTGATAAAACTGTCAAAGCTTTTGAGGCCCTTAGTCCCTCCTCTGTTGTTATAGCTGGCGGCGTGGCAGCAAACTCTGAACTTAGGCGGCAACTATCAGAAGCTTTGCCAATAGACATTGAGTATGCGCCAATTCAGCTATGTACTGATAATGCCGCAATGATCGCCTCTCTTTCCTACTACCGGGCATCAATCGATCAACCAGCCGACCCATTTAGCCTAGAAGTGACTCCTAGTGTATCCATGTTGTCAACTTTACAACAAACTACGGAGACAGGTTGATGCATTTTCTTCAAACCACACCTTGGCAAAACTTCCAAAGAGACCTCGGTAGAACCACCTTCCGCCAGTCCGGTGACGGCTGGGAGTACATGGCGGTGTTAGAGCAAGGCAATGGCAATAGTCGCCTCTACTGCCCTTATGGACCCTACGCCGAGAGTCAAAAAGCCTTTGAGGCGGCTCTTGACTCACTGATTTCCCTCGGTCGCCAAAAACATGTAACTTTTGTTAGGGTTGAGCCGACAACTGTTGATTTCTGTGCCTATTTAGAACCACAAAAATGGCACAAAGTCACCTATCAAAGCTTAAACCCAGAGCATACGAGTATTATCGACTTGACCCAGACAGAAGAAGAAATCATCTCAAACATGGCCCAGCCGGTGCGAAATATTTATCGCAATTATCATAAAAAGGGTTTTCATGTGAAAAAGTCGCAAAATCCAGAGGATATTGAAATATTCTTAGAGCTTATTCACCAGGTAGCAGCTCGCACGGGCATGAATCCTCATAGTGATGAATATTTTCGAAAACAAGCCACTTCCCTGCTGTCAGCTGGCGACGCTTCGCTATGGATTGCCGAGCTGGAAAACCAGCCCATAGCGTCCTCGCTGATGTATAACACTCAGCACACTCGTTACTACGCACATGCCGCCGCCTCAAACCAACCAGATCACCGTAAATTAAACGCTGGCACTGCCCTCTTGGTTGAAGCGATTGTTGATGCAAAAAAACAAGGTTTGAGTAGTTTTGACCTTTATGGCATAGCGCCGTCTAACAGGCCTGAGCATCGAACTTGGGCAGGATTTACCAAGTTCAAGCGGACTTTTGGCGGAGATGACATGCAGTTTTGTGGAACCTGGGAGTTACCTATCAATAAGCCGACCTACTACCTCTATCGTGCATACCAAAGAATACGTCGTTGATTATGGTATAATTATCTTGAATATCTATGGTTAATAACAAGCGACATAGATGTAGAGGTTGACTTTTCACGTGAAAAGTCTGACAAATCACACTTTTCGCGTGAAAAATGGAAGAGTAGGGCATGAAACTAGCAAAACAATACACCCCAAATGAATTTGAACCCGAAATATACGCCCTCTGGGAGACTAGTGGTAAATTTGCTCCGTCAGGGAAGGGCGAGCCCTATTCGGTTGTCATGCCACCGCCAAACGCCAACGGTGATCTGCACATCGGTCACGCGCTCGATACGGCCTTAAAAGACATACTGGTGCGCTATCATCGACTGAAGGGTAGGGATGCGGTATATATCCCAGGGGCCGACCATGCTGGTTTTGAAACTTGGGTAGTTTATGAAAAAGAGCTTGAGAAAGCAGGGAAGAGTCGTTTTGACTTTTCACGCGAACAACTCTACGGGCAGGTATGGGACTTTGTCGATCAAAAACGTGGCAATATGGAACTGCAGCTTCGAGCACTAGGCACCAGCGCCTCTTGGGAGCACATGACTTTCACGCTCGATGAAAAGGTGATTAACACCGTATATGATACGTTTAAAAAACTGTGGAACGACAAGCTTATCTACCGAGGTGAGCGAATCGTTAACTACTGCACCAAACACCAAACCAGTTTTTCCGATATTGAAGTGTCGTCTAAGCCGGTTAAAGGGAAGCTCTGGAGTATTGCCTATCCAACGCTAGATCATATCGGCGAAATTGTAGTCGCTACCACCCGACCGGAAACAATGCTTGGTGATGTGGCGGTGGCAGTTCACCCAGATGACGAGCGCTACAAGCACCTGATTGGCACAAGAGCACAACTGCCGATACTGGATAAGGAAATACCGATTATAGCTGATGAGTACGTTGACTCTTCATATGGTACGGGAGCTGTTAAAATCACCCCGGCCCACGACCTCAACGACTTTGAGATAGGGGAGCGCCACAACCTCGAGCGTATCAAAATCATCGATACCGCTGGAAAGATGACTAATGTTCCGGCGCAGTTCATGGGCCTTAGTGTAGAGGAGGCTCGAAAGAGAGTCCTCGCTGCACTACAGGCAGCAGAGCTACGGCGGGGAGAGTCGGACATAGAGCACTCGGTTGGACACTGTTATAAGTGCGGCACAGTTATTGAGCCACTCCTAAAAGAGCAGTGGTTTATAAGTGTTCGACCACTGGCCGAGGCTGCGCTAGAAAAGCTTAGGGCAGGGGAAATTGATTTTCATCCGAAAAATAAGCAAAAAGAAGTCGAAAACTACCTTGACCAGCTGCGTGACTGGAATATTAGCCGACAAATCCCTTGGGGTATCCCAATTCCGGCTTTTCAAAACGTCAATGACAAGAACGACTGGATATTCGACACCCGAGTAGACGAAAAGTCTATTGTTGTAAATGATACAACATACACTCGCGAAGAGGACACATTTGACACCTGGTTCTCCAGTGGGCAGTGGCCACTTATCGTGACTGACTACCTCGACGATGGGGAGCTAAGTCGCTTTTTCCCAACCGACCTCATGGAGACCGGTTCAGACATCCTGAGACAGTGGGTTTGTCGGATGATTATGCTAAGTGTTTATAGAACTGGCAAGGTGCCGTTCAGGACCGTCTATCTACACGGTATGGTCAATGACGAAAAAAATCAAAAGATGAGCAAGTCAAAGGGCAATGTTATCAACCCGATGGAAATAGTCTCCGAGTACGGTTCGGATGCCATGCGAATGGGTATCATAGCTGGGCGTTCAGCTGCCCAAAATCAAGCATTTAACAGAGGTGCTGTGGTTGCTGGGCGAAACTTCGCCAACAAGCTTTGGAACGTTGCTCGCTTTGTTCAAGATCAGATAGGGGACAACCATGTGATCGTACCGTTAGAGCCAAAAACCCTAGCAGACCACTGGATCATCAGACAAATGAACCAAACCGCTAAAACAATCGACCAGCATCTTGAAAACTATCGCTTTTCAGAGGCAGCCGACGCCGTCTATCATGCCATATGGAATGATCTTGCTGACTGGTATATAGAATCGAGCAAAACTTCAATAAATCGTCCGTTACTATCTTGGTCACTAGCAACTAGCCTCCAGCTAGCCCATCCGTTTGCGCCGTTTGTTACCGAAACCATCTGGCAGACACTTAACTATACTACTGGAATTTTGATGGCTGACCGCTGGCCAGAGCCTCAGGCGTACGATGAAATTGCCGCTGAACAGTTCGAACGGCTGAAAGAGCTAGTAAATGAGGGCAGATGGGTGATAGCTGAACTACCAGGTAGCCAGAAGTATGGCCTGTTGTTTGGCAATGACAGCCTGGTTGAGCAGAACCAGGACTTAATAAAGCATCTGATGCGCCTTAGTAGTATTGAAAAAATTGACCAACCGCGGGGCTTACGACTGGCTGCGGCCAATAGAGAGGCCTGGCTGGACATTGACACAGAAACCCTCTACCAACACCAGTCTAACCTTGAACTACGCCTAGCGACCGCTAGAACGCGTCAGGAGGCACTGTCCGGACGGCTTAGCAATCAAAGTTACCTAGATAAAGCCCCAGAGCACCTGATTGAGGACTCTAAGCGAGAATTGACCGAAACAGAAAAGCTAATTGAGAGACTAGTTAGCGAGCTTGACGTAATCCAGCTTGACTAGACCCACTCACCAGCCAGTGGCATACAGTAGTTGTTGCCGTGATAACCTCTAGACGCACGTTTAATTTCCGTACGCTTCCTATCGCGATCGCGCGGTAGTACTTTGGCACTGTCGCCTCTGTTTTTTGCGACCGACAGGTGCTCTGCATGAGTGTGGGGCTGAGAGCCAGCTCTGAAATTAGCATTGGTGTCGGTGTTCATGTCCTTAGATATAGGTTTGTGAAGTGCTGAGGCAAATGCCTTATCGAGGTTAGTGTCGTGGATCAGCACCCCTGATGCAGTAACCAGGCTTAGCAGGGCAATCAGTTGCGTAAAGATAATGTTTATTGAATTCATGATTTTATTTCTTTTTTATGTCTTTTTAACTTTTTACATAAGACTAATAAGCATATTAGCACAAGCTTTGTTTTTTGTCAAGTATATGTCAGTTTATAGCGATTAGATAAGAAAACACTAGGCCACATTGGCCTAGTGCTATTTACTACTCTTATAAAAGAGCTCTCTGTTGCTACTTCTTTAGGCTTGTCCTGCCAATTGCGCCGATGACCGCACCAAGCACCACAATGACAATTGCCGCAAGCGCTAGTTTAAGCGTCCAATCTCCAAGAATCTCCCAAGTGAGAGCGCCAAATATAACCGATATGAGACCTAGGCCGATAAAAACCGCCAATAGTCCAGCTACGACTAACGCAGTATTTTTTGCAAGTTCCGTTGCATTTTCCATATTAAAAACTCTCCTCGTTGATTTAATGTGTTTAGTTTAGCATGTTAGTGGGCAGGGAAGAAGGGTTGGCGATATGCTCGTCGAAACTCATTCGTCGCCCAGAGCAGAATCAAGTAAAAAAGACTAACTTTCATTAGTCTTTTTTACTTGGTACACCCGACAGGATTTGAACCTATGACCTTTGGCTCCGCAAGCCAACGCTCTATCCAGCTGAGCTACGGGTGCATACAGCCCCAAGACACAAAATGCGCCAGTGGCCGTACAAAAAATATAAGGTGCCTTCGACGCCCAAGAGAGCGATGAACTATAGAATCATATCATATCAGTGGTGAGTCGGGCAAGTTAGAGTCGAATGAGGCGTATAAGCTTTTCGAGCGAGTCAACCTTAACTTCTTGCATCGGTAGTCTGGCGCCCAGCATGTCGACGATTCTCTCGCCGTCATCTTCGTTGAAATACAGAGTCAAGCCGGGTGAGAAGCGCTTGACCGGCAGGACGATAATCGAAAGGTATTCTGGATCTTGCAAAACACCGAAAGCCCGAAACTCACTAAAATCATGGAGCTTATCAGCGACGTAGATGCCCTTGGGGCTGATTGCGTAACTGATGGTTCTGGGTGCTTTTGAAGATAGGAGGATGACCGCTACTGCCATTACCGGTAGTAAAATCGCAAAAGTGAGGCTCTTAAATACGAATATAGCTAGGGCCATTAGGCCGATGACTGTCGCCCCAAAGAAGACGTACCAAAGAGCATCTCGCTTGGC
>CAZBLG010000038.1:0-6262 GCA_964492805.1 uncultured Candidatus Saccharibacteria bacterium | reverse complement strand
ACATAAAAATCTCGCTCCAATATGTCTTTTGCTAGGTAGCGCAGATCAAGTCCCGAGTCATGTCCGGCTTTTTGAGCTTTTTTGTAGGCAGATTTCATGAAAATACTAGATAGCCAGCCGGGTATTGAACCGACTGGTTTATCAATATTCGCCTCGCGCAGTAGTTGCTCGATCATCGGTTTGAACTTCATATTTTTTGAGCCTATAGCTAGCTCATCACCGTGTTCAGCGTGCTCTAGCGCCTGAGCGGTCGCGTAGGCTACTTTTTTAGCTGAAAGTAGGGTCGTGCCACCATTGCCGTAGTAAATTTTCGGCGACTCACCAAAGCGCTCAACAAAGACGCTTCGCCAAATCGGCTCCTTGTTGGGTGCCACGCCAAATACATACGGAATATTTAGCACCGCCACAGAAAAATTATCATCACCCAGCTCAAACCCACGCCTAGTTTGCTCAACTCGAGCCTTGACGTACGGATGACGCTCTAATTGGCCCTTCTCCAGCCCTGGCAGCCCATGATTATTGATGTACGAAAAGTAAGAGCCGTAAACTATGGTTTTTTGAACACCCTGACTTTTGGCAGCCCTTAGCACCCTATCAGTTCGCTCAACCAAGTGTTTGCCAAAAAAATCTGCCGCCTTCACGCCGCCGGTTAACTCTACCCGATCGTCTGGACCAGCTGCGTAAACCAGGGCATCATGGCCAGCCAGTAGCCGCCCTAGTTCTTCGTCGCTTAGCGCATCGATATCCGCCCGAACGAGATTTACTTTTGATGAAAGGCTTTCGTCCACTGCCTCTTCGGGCATCGCCAGGCAGGTTACCGCTACCCCGCGATCGGCCAGCTCAAGACTTGTATGGTAGCCCAAAAATCCCGCCCCGCCTACGATAAAGATACGTTTATGCTTCATGGGCTTATTGTATCACCTAAGGTGTCTTAGTGAAAAGCGACATTTTTTATGAGGGGGAAGCCCCTCGTTGTCTGACTTCTCTTCTGCAGAAAGTAATTCACGAGTAACATCAAAAAACTCTCTCAGCTGTCTATCGTTTAGCTCATCGGTCATACGACTAAAGGCGGGCTCTCGTGGTGTTGAACGAGCAATATCTTTTGTACGCAAAAAAAGCCTACCGTCTCGTGGCACAAAATACCAAATGTTTACATCGTCATTGCCGGTGTGGGGAAAGTACTGCTCTAGCAGATAATCAATTTGATCACCCCTATTGATCTCAGCCACTCCGATATCATAAGACTCAAGAGAGTAGTTGGCATCAACGTCAATGTGCGCCCGTATGCGTTTACTTCCATCAGGTGCGTGAGTTATTTGCAATATAGCGTTTGCATCGAATAAACTTTTTATATTGCCCGCTGCATCCTGTAGGCATCGTTGCCTATCTAATGGCTCTTCGTGGCCCTCGTACCCACCTAAGGGAGGAGGCTCTAAATCCTCGGTCGCCTCGCCTCCACGAGGATGAGATATATTACGCTGTTCGTGCATTTTATCTATAGTCTATCAACAACTAATTTCTTGCAAGCTTAAGTATGTTCATCTTTAGGCGAACAGATCACTACCGTACCTTGCCACTATGGCAATGATAACGACGGCGATAAAACCTGCCATAACTAGCTTATCGTAGTCTTTGTCAACAAATTTTTTCAGTTTTTTCTGAACATTCTTTGGCAAGTACAGATTGTTTTCACGGATATTGTAGCGAGTAATCGCAAACCATACTAGAGTGGTTGTCAGGGTTACCAGTAGACACCATGGACATAGCGCACCGATGACAAAGTAGCTGGTATAGAGTAGGTACAGGGCGAAGATAAATCCAAGGCTATAGCCGATTTGAGCAAAGAACATAAACAGTCTTGGGAATGTTACACCAGCTAGGCCGGCTATGGCCACCGTAATCACCACTGGCTCAGCCATCAGCCCCAAGAAAGCGTTTGGAAAACCAAACAGGAAAGACGATTCGTGTAGCCCTACAGTGGCACAGTTAAGCACCAAGCTGATTGAACAAGCTAAATTGGCACCGGGATCGGCTGCCAGCTCCACCGCCTCAACACTCAAAACAAACGAAGCAATAAGACTTAATATGGCACCAACCAGCATGCTGGTGAAAATCCAACGATTGTCGCGCATTTTCTTTTCTTTATGAGTGAAAAACTCTCGAACTTGCCCAAATGCCTTACGCATAAAAACTCACCTCACTTATGGTTGGTAGTGGTCGGCCACGCCACAGCTGATGAAGACGACTGCTATCATCTAGGGCCAGCATGGTCGGATATTCCACGATGTCATAGGTTCGACAAAAATGAGCACCGGCAGGGGTGTCTGGATCCATCTCCTCTATCTCGCGCCCAGTCTGCCTAGAGAAGTCCCTCAGATAGTCTATCACCTCTCGAGCGTGGTCGCTCTCGTATTTATAGACGACAATTACGCGCATATTATCTACGAGTCTCCTTGAGTCTCTTGAGTATTTGGTTTTTTCTGTCGTCGCTGGGCTAAAATTTCTTCAAACTCATCGAGCGTCTTAAAGTCAAAATAAACGCTGGCAAATCGAACATAGGCTACCTCATTGCGTATCGCTAACTCATCGAGCACCTGGTCTCCAATGTGCTTTGATGTCACGTCTGACTCACCCAGGGCATAAAGTGCCTCTTCAACATCGCCGACAATTTGATCAACCTCTTCTTCAGACTTGAAAAACTTTCCGACTGAGTGATTGACTGCCGAAAGCAGCTTAGACCGATCAAACAGCTCGCGCTTGCCGTTCTTTTTGATGACTGCTAGGTTCGGCTTCTCAATACGCTCATAGGTTGTAAAACGACGTCCATCAGGCGCCTCGCGGCGACGGCGAATCGCCAGGCCATCACTAACTTCGCGCGATTCAATTACCCGACTATCACCAATATTTAACTGTGACAAAGCTCTACTCCTTTTTCTTACGTCGCCTCAAGAACGCTGGAGTATCATCCTCTTCATCCTCTTCGGCTTGGTTGTTCCAGATATTCGTATCGTCATCGGCCGCAAATGTTTCAGCCGCGTCGTTATCATTTAGCTCAAGATCGATATCCTTGACCATTTCTTCGTCAACTTCGGCTTTTCTTTGCTCTTCGGCACTGCTCGGACGACCATCTAGGCTAACTTCTTGGTTGTGAAATGCTTCGCTATCAAATCCGGTAGCAATTACCGTAATAACCAACTCATCTTCCATCTCTGGCTTAAGTGTCGCACCAAATATGATATTTGCCTCTGGAGAAACCGCACTAGTGATAATTTCCGCCGCCTCTTGGATCTCCGCCATTGACATGTCGTAGCCGCCAGTTACGTTGAACAGCACTCCCTTGGCCCCGTCGATTGACACTTCAATAAGTGGGCTCTCGATCGCCTGCTGAGCGGCCTGGACTGCGCGGTTCTCACCGCTTGAGCGACCGATGCCCATCAGTGCCGATCCGGCATTGCTCATAATCGCCCGCACGTCTGCGAAGTCGAGGTTGATTAGACCATGCTCGGTGATGAGCTCGGAAATTCCTTGAACACCCTGTCGAAGCACGTCGTCAGCGATTTTAAACGTTTCAAGCAGTGGCGTTCGCCGATCAATTGTCTGAAGCAGTCGGTCATTTGGAATAGTAATCAGCGTATCTACCTGTCGGCCTAAGTGGTTAATCGCCCACTCAGCATTAACTCGTCGTTTTTCACCTTCAAAACTAAACGGCCTCGTGGCTACTCCAACAACTAGTATGCCCAGCTCTTTGGCGACTTCTGCCACCACATGTCCGGCACCCGAGCCAGTTCCGCCACCGGCACCAATTGTCACAAACACCATATCGGCGCCCTCAATAGCTTGCCGTATCTCTTCGCGAGACTCGTTAGCAGCTGCTTCGCCAACTGTTGGGTCAGCCCCGGCGCCAAGGCCATTAGTCGTACTGTGACCGAGGTGTATCTTGGTATCAGCTTTTGAGTTGTGTAGCGCCTGAGCGTCGGTATTCATAGCAATAAACTGCACGCCACCGAGTCCAGCGTCTTTCATGCGATTTATCGCAGAACCGCCGGCCCCTCCAACACCAATAACCTTAATGCTAGCAAATGTTTGAACTTCACTCGGTTTGACCTCAGGCATCTTTAACTCCCTAAACTTATTCTACAAACAGTATAGACTTAGTATATCACTCATTGCCACTCTGACGCTAGTTAGATTATAAAACTTCGCGTGTTGCTTATCGGAACTTATCCAATAGTCCAGACAACAGACCGCCAGCCTTCTTGGCGATACCACTAGATTTAGGGTTTTGATTGCCGCGCGCCTGAGTATGTGTCGATCCAACACCAGACTCGTCCATCAGCATCAACCCCACGGCAGCCGCAAATTCAGGCCCCTCAGACTGCTCGCTAACTCCGGCGTAGCCCATCGGCTTGCCAACTCGCGCGGCTACGCCAAGTCGCTCCTTGGCATAATCAACTATGCCGCTGATACGCGAACCTCCGCCCGTCAGTACCACACCACTTGGCAGCTTGCCGGCCCTGCCAGCTCGTTTTAGCTCCTTAGCCACTGCTTCAAAAATCTCTTCAAGTCGCGCCTCAACAATTTCATCAACCTCAGCTCGCTCAAAACTTAGCACTTGCTTATCGTGCTTTGTCTCTACGCTATCGCTGGCGCCACCTTTTTCTAACCTAGCATGCTCTAATTTCACCTTCTCAGCTACCTCTGGGTCAACTCTTAGCCCAATAGCTAGATCGTTAGTCACATTGTTTCCACCAATCGGCACCACGCCAACGTACTGCAGGTCGCCCTCTTCAAAAACAGCTACACCGGTTGTCGCTCCGCCAAGATCAATTACCGCCACGCCATTTTCCATCTGCGCCTCACTGAGTACAGCTTGAGAACTTGCCAGTACCGATGGTACGACACTTCGCACCTCTACCTTGGCCATTTCAGCAGTCTTTTGGATATTTGCGATATGTGGCACCAGGGCTGAGATGATATTTGCATAAATTTCCAACCGAGTCCCAGTCATACCAACCGGATCTTTGATATTGTCTTGACCGTCAAGCCTATAGGCGTGAGGAACAATCTCAAGTATCTCACGATTTGCCGGTACTTTACCGGTAGTAGCAACATCTTCGAGCCGCACCACATCATCAACACTCACCTCGCCGTCCTGTGACCCGACAGCGATCATGCCGTCAGATTTTGTACTGAGAATATGAGTACCGTTGATACTCAGCGTCGCCAAGTCAACCTGGTGGCCACTCATCCGCTCGGCCTCGCCAAGCGCTGCATCAATCGCTGCAGCTGGCCCGCTCAGGTGAGATACCACCCCTTTTCGCATGCCACTATTTGGCGCCTGACCAACACCGATGATCTTTGGCGCACCAGTCGCCGAGTCTACATGGCCGACCACGCAGCGCACGGTTGTCGTACCGATATCAATTCCTACCGCATAACGAGATTGTTCTTGCATACATGCATTATACAGGTTACGGTTAGTTTTTTGCAAGCTGGCGCACGCCTGGGTCGACAAACCACGCTATGTATAGCGTGATGTCAATATATTGACATGTTTTTGGGCAATTTATTGATAATTCTTATAGTCTAGTCAGTATTTCGGCACCATCTTCGGTGATTAGCACTGTATGTTCAAAGTGCGCACCTAGGCTGCCGTCTTTCATAGAAATCGTCCAGCCGTCCGCTTCGGTGATAATCGCCTCAGCCCCTAGTGAGGCCATCGGCTCAACTGCAATCGTATCACCGGGGTTCAGTACTGGGCCGGTGCCTTTAGTGCCGAAGTTAGGTATCTCTGGTGGCATATGCATCTGGTGGCCAACGCCGTGGCCAACTAGATTTCGGATAATCCCCAAGTTCGCCTTCTTTAGCACCGCTTCAATAGCTGAGGATATATCGCCGATCCGAGTGCCAGCTCCGGAGATGGCGTCAATACCTGAGTACAAACTTTGTTCAGTCTTGCTGAGAAGATGCTTGACTGCCCCAGTTGGAGCCTCGTCAACTACCATAGTAAAGGCGCTGTCAGTTTTCATACCCCTATAAGATATCACCAAATCAAAACCAACTACGTCACCCTTTTTAAAGGCGTAGGTAGTCGGTGGAGAGTGCACCAGTTCATCGTTGACCGATATACATATCACCCCGGGAAACTTAACCTCTTCAGTTTTATAGGTAGCCTCAGCACCCAATTGCTTAATGCGCTTACTCACCCAAGCATCTACATCGAGCTCAGTCATTCCCGCCTCGACTACCGTGCGTAGCTCCT
>CAZBLG010000037.1:0-6315 GCA_964492805.1 uncultured Candidatus Saccharibacteria bacterium | reverse complement strand
ATCCTCTCAGCCAAAAATGACATGAGCAGAACTATCACGGTCACCTGAGGGATCTGTATCGATGTCGTGCCGGGCAGTGTGTAGCCAAATGTCCAGTAGTATGCCAGCCAGCCGATTTCCGCAAATAGTAGACCCCAAAGAGCACTTAAAAAGACGATTTGTTGCTCTTCGAAACTGTAGAGGAAGTGTCTCGCCGCGCTATAGCCAATCACCAACATACCAAATACCACCAACACAACCGGCCACTCATATGACACCGAGTAAAGTGCACTTACGCCCAGAGCAATTGCAAAAAACGCCTGTAGCATCATGTGAGAGCGCTTGGAGAGTGGTTTAATGACCACTAACCATACGGCATAGCCGATCGCTAGGATAATCTGAGCGGCCAGCGGAACTTGCGGCAAGTACATCAAGGCCACAACACTCACCCCAACGATGATATCAACCATGTTGGCCTGAATATTTGTCCACCAATAACGAGGTCGTACGGCTAGCACGCGCCACTTGCTCAACAGAACCAGGCCGACCGCTAGGCCCGGTGACTGAATGGTCTGCGACAGAACAAATATAGTCACCGCCAGTCCTATATTCAACACATAATACATCACCTCACTAAAGAGTGACTTGCGCCTGGAAATCTTCAAAAAATCTACCATATTATCTACTCATTATACCATGGCTACTTGTTATTAAACGCCGGCTTCTTACTGACTAGACCGACCAATTATCAGCACATAGTCAGCCTCGGTCGACACCCCAAAAGGTACAGGCTCGTTCTGGGTTTGAGCGGCATGTAGCTGCTCTAATTTTTCACGAGTCAGTGGCATGTTCAAGTTCGCATCGGTAGAGTAAACGGTATATGGCGCATACTCACCGACCGGTGCGTTTCCTACGAGCACTACGTTCATGCCCAGCTGCGTCAGCTCATCAGCCTGCTGCTGAGCGCGACCAGGTATACTGCTGCCATTGAGTACAGCTATACGCGCACCCTCTTTGGTTAGTGGCGTAGCATAGACAGTTCTTTTAAGAAATGAGCGCACTTCAGAGTAGTTATAAAGCCCGGCCACTGGCTGAACCACACTTTGTCCACCAACACTTCCAGTGGTCATCAGTCGATTGTCTTCTTCGATGAAGCTCAGCCGGTGAATATCGCCTGTTTGAATGTCAGCACCTAGTCGCATAATTGTCTGAACCTCTTCTGGGCTGACATTGGTACGTAAATTATCACCCATTGCCTGCATCAATCCCATAACCTTTGTGATATCAGTTAGTGTACCGGTCGAGGCGGCTTTGTCCTTGAGTGCCATTAGAACCAGTTGCTGGTTCTTCTCGCGGGCAAAGTTTGACCCAGACAGGCCGTAGGTTCGCGCACCCATGCCTCGCGCCTGAGAAAATGCCATAGCCTGACCACCGTTCATCTCATTTGGACCATTTGGAAAGTCCATAAAATGACCTCTTGGGCAAAGATTTGGCGAGTTGCGACACAGCTCGTCAAAGGTTGAATCGAGCACCCCACGATCATCATCACTTTCGACATTGACCGTGATACCACCAACCGCATCTACTCCGTCTCGAATAACCACAGTATTTACATGCACCGCATACTGGATATCCATATCAAATATTTCGCCGACCAATTTCCTAGTCGCATCCATTCGAGCGGCTTCTGCCTCCTGGCCCCCACCCTCACCTGTGCACATGTAAAAAGCGTTGATTTTCCCTTCGTAACCGGTGAAGCAGGCCTGGCCGTACCTCACCCACAAGTCCCTGGGGATACTAAACATATAAGCGTCTTTTTTCTTTTGATCAACACTGACAACCATCATTGAGTCTGTCAAACTAGCGCCGTCCCGACCCTCCATGTCGTCAGTCGAGCCCAGTATCAGTACGTTACTCCGACCAAACTCATCCATTTTCAGTTCTTTTTGTTGAAAAATGCCCATCAAATTGCCCTGAAAAACCTTGCTACCTAGCTCCCACAACTTAAAACCTAAAAAGCCTAGTCCAACCAGCGCAATCAGCCCAATCACCAAGCCGGCCATCTTAGCTAGTCGGCGCTTTTTGCGCCTAGACTTCTTTTTCTTGGCTCCCTCATTAGAGTCCGCATCAATCGCTCTTAACGACTGATCTATATCGTCCTTGGCACTGACTCGGTGGGCAGGCTTAAGCTCTAGGGCATCGTCATTGTCGCCGGTGTGAACTTCGACATGAGCACGCTCATCGGTCCGCATATGACCAATTGTCGTATCTGTTCTTCGCCAACTGCGCTCATTAAGAAGCGACCGTTGAGGTCGACGCGTCACAAACCCATCAATAGAATTTTTTCGCTTAGTCACGTCTACTTATTGTACTACGAAGCAGTTAAAAAATGAATTGATGCCTCGGGTGTGTCGCTGTCCTTAAAGCTTTTATTTTCAAGATGCTTGTGTCATAGTAGACATGATGGAAGCGACTTACTTAGACCGACACCCCCAGATTAAGGATGCTCTGGGACTAATACTGTTTATCCTTGGCGTAATAGTCGGCACCCTGCTGATTAACGCCTTTGTTTTTCGAAGTTTCAATGTCGAAGGCCCGAGCATGGAACCGACTATGCACACTGGCGATCGCTTAATTGTCAATCGCCTGCCTGTCACCACAGCTCAACTGCAAAATAAACGCTACTTGCCAGATCGCGGACAGGTAATTGTCTTTAAGAACCCAAATTTCAACCCGTCAGTCGGCCATGAAGAGTACGTAGTCAAGCGAGTCATTGCTTATGCCGGAGAGCGCGTGGTGGTTCGCGGCGGCAAAGTCACCGTTTATACCGCTGATCACCCTGCCGGCTTCGACCCTGACAGCACCATCAACAACAATGAGCCCGGCCAGCCAACCACCGGAGACGTCGATACAACCGTACCTGACGGCACGCTATTTGTCATGGGCGACCATCGTGAAGGCAACTTTTCGTGTGATTCGCGCAACTGCATGGGGACTATTCCGCTGTTTGACGTGGTCGGACCGGTCGCTGTGCGCATCTTCCCAGTCGACAAGATAAGAACTTTCTAGATTGTTTAGCCAACTATTTTGCGGATTCGCTCAAAGTCAGCTTCGTCTTTAAATGCGATGACTATTTTGCCAGCACCTTTGGTGTTGGTTCGGATAGACACCGGTGAGCCAAATTTCTCACTCAGCTGTTCTAGCGCCCGAGAATGAGGCTGATCGTCACTAGTTTGTTGGTTGGGCTGCTGATCTTTTGATTGTTTCCATAGAGCGATCCACTGCTCGATCTTTCGCGTGCTCCAGTCCTCTTTCTTGACCTTCTCCGCCAACTCTTCTGCCACCTCGTGCGGCAAACCAATCATCGGCCTAGCCTGGCCCTCACTTAACTCACCGACAAAGACAGCTTCTTTGACTGATTTTGGTAGCTTCAGTAGACGCAGAGTATTACTCACCCCGCTAACTGACTTTCCGCCAACCCTCGCCCCAATTTGCTCTAAGGTCATATTGAACTGATCACGAAGCTTTAGGTAGGCAGTGGCGGTCTCAATTGGGTTAAGATCACGTCGCTGCAAGTTCTCAATCAAAGAGATCTCCAGCCGGTGCTGCCCAGTCAGAGTCCGGACAATCGCCGGAACCGTCTCGAGTTCCGCCAGCTTGGCCGCTCGCCAGCGACGCTCACCAGCAACAATCAGATACTTTTTGCCCTGAGGCGTCACCACAATCGGCTGGACAATTCCATGCTCACGCACCGAAGCTGCTAGTTCGGCCAGTGCCCTTTCGTCAAAATACCGTCGCGGTTGGTCTGGATCTGGCAGCACGTCACTCGTGGCCAGCTCGTGAAGCCGACTAACCTTGCCGTCCTGAGAGGCGGTCGGATCAAAGCTTTCATCGATTAGCGTCGTTGGAATTAGCGACTCAAACCCCCGCCCTAGACCTTTTTTCATCGCGTCGTCCTTTCTATAATCTCTTTTGTCAGAGCCTTGTAGGCCCTAGAGCCTTTTGAGAATCTGTCATATGCACCAATTGGCAGCCCATGACTTGGCGCCTCAGCCAGGCGAATATTTCGCGGAATGGTTGATTGAAAGACCTTGTCTGGAAAGTGTTTTTTAATCTCTTCGTGGACCTGCCCAGAAAGCGTCGTCCGAGTATCCATCATCGTCGGCAACACTCCCAGTAGCTCTAGCCCGGGGTTCAAGCCCTTGCGCACCAGTTTCATCGTTTCAAGTAGCTGGCCCAAACCCTCTAGTGCATAAAACTCTGCCTGCACCGGAAGAAGCACATAGTCTGCCGCAATCAGTCCATTGACCGTCAGAAGGCTCAGTGAAGGCGGGCTATCAATAATTATATAGTCAAAATCCTTCTCCACACTATCAATAGCCTCCTTAAGGCGAATAAATCTACCCTCAGTTTGAGCTAGTTCTACCTCTGTATTGGCCAGGTGCGGCGTTGAAACCACCAAAGAGAGCTTTTTGTACTCAGATGACTGAATAGCCTCGCCGAGGCCAACTTGGCGCAAAATCACCTCCGAAACAGTCGTTGGCACCAGCTGCTTATCAATACCCAGTCCACTCGTCGCATTTCCCTGAGGGTCAAAGTCAATCAAAAGCGTTTTTTTGTCGGCTTTTGCCAGAAAATAAGCTACATTGACCGCTGTTGTTGTCTTGCCGACACCACCCTTTTGATTTGTCACCGCAATAGTCACTGCCACTAGTTCGCTACCCTCTCTTTCATTGTCCCAATTATACCATAAGCGACCTAAGCTATCGTTAGGATAAGCTAAATTCTCTCATATAAAAAACACCCGGGCTTTACTTCGGGTGTTTTTTTATAGAACTACTTGATTGAAGCGATCTCAATACGAGAATACTTCTGGCGGTGTCCAGTTTCTTTATGAACGCGCTTTTTAGCCTTGTAGCGGATAACGCGAATTTTATCGCCCTTAACCAGCTCGTCAATAACTTTAGCTTTGACCACTACACCTTTGACAGTTGGCGTGCCAACGGTGGTTTTATCACCGTCCATAACCAAAAGTGCGTCGAGGGTGAGTTCTTTTGTGCCTTCAGGGAGGAGATCCACCAAGAGGGACTCTTTTTCGCTGACAATATGTTGCTTGCCACCGATTTTTACGACTGCTTTCATTTCGATCCTTTAGAATTACTTATTAACCTGAGCCATTGTACCAGATTAGCCGGCTTATTTCAAGCTGCCTCTCATCACTACATTATTCGCGTGAATCCAGCCCTCTGGTGTGCCACCGTCCAAATGCTCGCCGACTATCGGCACAACTTTCACTAAACCTCCATCAGCAACCAACATATTGATTGCATCAGGCAGCTCGTACTCACCTCGTGGTGACTTTTCAACCTCACTGCACAGCAGTATCGCCTCTTTGGTCATGATATATTTACCGATACTTGCCATGTCACTTGGTGCATCTTCCGGGAGCGGTTTTTCAACAATCTCCTGATAGTTGCCATTGTCATCCATGCGTATAATGCCGTATTTAGATATTTCATCCGCACCAACGCGCTTGGCCATTAAACCGCACTGACCTTGGGGTGTTGCCTCGATCAGCCGGGCCACTTCGCTCGATCCATCTGGATTGTATATAAAATCATCGCCCATCATCACCACCACCAACTCACCGTCCTGCACGTAGTCGGCCGCCAGACCCACTGGCACCGCCGTACCGTACTTGCCATAGCTTGGCTGAGTGATAAAGCGCATCCGGGCCTTGATCGGCGCTACTAGTGGCAACAAGTGCTCTTTGTTATTGCGACGCAAGTAGTCATTGAGGTGAATATTGCTTCTATAGTACGCCTCTAGTTGCGTACTCTGCTCACTAACGATAAATATAAACTCCTCAATACCTGCATCAATGCAGTCTTGCACCACATAGTCAATCAGCGGTCGATTGCCGATTGGTAGCATGCACTTTTCTATTGCTTTGGTGATTGGTAGCCACCGCGAACCCCAGCCGGCTACTGGAATAATTGCTTTTGTAATATGACTCATGTAACTAATTATACTAGAAGTTCGAGTCAAACTCGACTACTCGCTACCGTGCATGTCCTGAGCCATCTCGCGCCACAGGCCAGTGTCAAATTCGTCCTCATGTAGTCGAATCGCCTGAGACTCAGACTGCTCACGTCGAATCATCTCGCGCAGACCATCGCCCAATGGGTCAATCGGCTCAAATGCCAGTCGTGATCTAAAGATGTATTTTGCTAGTTTCATGATGTTTTATTTGTTTTATAACAATTGGTGTTATGTTAACATGATAGCATAAGTTGTTTAAAAAGTCAAGACTATACCTGGCGAGAGCAGTCGAAC
>CAZBLG010000036.1:2724-6435 GCA_964492805.1 uncultured Candidatus Saccharibacteria bacterium | reverse complement strand
CCATTCGAGCTCATGGGGGTGGATGCTGGCGCTTCATTTTTGAATAACCCAGGGTTTCCGTCGGATCATGCGCTGTTCACTATGGCGATAACTCTGGCGATTCTGTTTGGGGCGAAGCATAAAAAACTAGCCATAGCCGCACTGGTGATGACACTTTTGGTCTGCATCGGTCGGGTGGCGGCGCTTGTCCATACGCCCCTGGATGTGATTGGCGGAATTGCAATTGCCTGCGTTGGCGTGATCTGGTATTTACCACTACGAAAAGACGTAAAAGTCGATAAGGCTAATGCTTAATCGCATAATATTGCACTTTTATCAACACTATAGTACAATATACTCAATGAAACAGAGGAGTTGCCATGGGAGTTAGGACGATTATATTTAAAGAAGAGATGTCTAGGTATGTATTTAATATGACTGCCGGGATGTTTGGGCGAATTGTACTTTTAGGAGCAGTAGCCGGAGCGGTGACTTGGCTATTAGCCCTGGCGCTAGAGAGGTATCTGTTGACTCCGTTTTTCTGCGGTGCGGACGGTAGTATCACGATATGTATGAACAGCACGATGATTGCTAGCAATATCTCAGCGGTGATGGTCGGCGTCATGGCGGTGCCGATCTTGGCGATGATCTCGATGAAGCGAGCACTTTTGGTGGTGATCGCTGCGGTAGCGGCTCTGTGGGGCGTAGCTGCATGGGTAGCCGGTCCGTGGTACGTTTCGCTGCTCTGGACAGTACTAGGTTATGCGGTGGTTTTTGCGGCGCTAGCGTGGATCAACCGATTGCGCGGTGATTTGGCTGCAATTTTATTCATCGTACTGTTTGTGGTACTGGCTCGACTGGTCATTTCTTTTACCTAGGTCCGAACCCCTCAGGTGCTATACTGTAAAGTATGGAAATAGTTATTATAGTACTGCTCGCTCTAGTTGTCGTGGGAATGGGCACCACACTTTATGTAGTTGTTCAGCGCCTGGGTGAGCTAAAAAACCGCTCCTCGGTCGATATGTTAAAAACCGATGTAGTCGAGCTGGGTCGATCGATCCAGCACCTATCGGAGTCCATGGGCGACAAGTTTGAAAAAAACAGCGCTACGGTGCACAGTTCAGTGCAGAAGCAATTATCTGAAAGCTCCAAGCTAGTCGCCGATGTAACCCAACGCTTAGCGAAGTTAGATGAGACTAATCAAAGAGTGGTTGACGTAGCGACTGAGCTAAAAACCCTACAAAATGTCCTGTCAAACCCCAAACAGCGCGGTGTGTTTGGCGAATTTTACCTCGAAAGTGTTTTGGAAAACGTACTACCACCCTCGCAATACCAGATGCAGTACGGATTTAAGGACGGGGTGATTGTCGATGCGGCGGTGTTTTTAGATAAAGGAAAGATACTGTCAGTTGACAGTAAGTTTTCTTTAGAAAACTATAACCGGCTGATCGAAACTGAAGACAAAGCGCAACGAGAAATTTTGCTTGGCAAAATTAAAATAGACCTAAAGGGTCGAATCGATGAAACGGCTAAATACATTCGTCCAAGTGAAGGAACTATGGACTTTGCCTTTATGTTTATCCCCAGTGAAGCGCTTTATTATGATTTGTTGATAAACAACGTTGGCTCAGGCAGTAGCTCTCGGGACTTGATTGAGTATGCATTTCGTGACAAACGAGTGATTATCGTTAGTCCGACTAGCTTTTTGGCATACTTACAAACGGTACTTCAGGGTCTGAGGAGTCTACAAATCGAAGAGCAGGCACGCGATATCCAGGTGAGAGTAGGACTACTTGGAGTGCACCTAAAGAGGTTCGATGAGCTGATGGGTAAAATGGGTAAGTCACTTTCAACTACAGTAAATCACTACAATCACTCCTATAAAGAGCTGGCAAAAATAGACAAAGACGTCGTCAAGATAGCTGGGGGCGATTCGCGAACAGACCCGCTATTGATTGATAAGCCCCAGCAGGATGACTAGATAAAGAAAAAACCCTCTCGTCAGTGAGAGGGTTTTTTATCGCTGGAAGCTAGTAGTACTAGTTCCGAGCGCGATGGTTGATCAGTAGAAACAGGTTTCCACCGAGTGCTGCACCGATAAGTGTCGCCAGGATCACCTCTGCACTTAGTCGTGTGTAGGCTTTTTCATCCTGCTGAACTGTTGGATTGCCCTGAAGCTGGCTGTCAGTCTTTTCAGTGACTGCCATGGCTACTGCTGGGTTCAAAGTAGCTCCACCAATGTATACTTCACGTGGGTAGGTGCGTGCATCTTCGTCAACGTCACCCTCTTCAGTAGTATCGATTTGAGCTTGGCTTTCTTGATACTGTGCGACCGCATTGCTCTGTACATATGAGAGTAGTGCGCTGGTTGCAACTAGACCGATGGTCAGAGACATACCAATGCCAATTGCTCGGCCTGTCTGCTTGAGGTCTACTCGGCTAATAACCGCAGCTATACCGAACATGAATATCGCCATACCGACTAGTTCTAGTGTGAAGACGCCCCATGAGAAGTCCATGAAGTTGTCGAAGTGAATGGCAAATACGCCAGACGATAGCGCTCCTAGTAGTACGACTGCCGCCATAGCTCCTAGAAGCTGTGCTGCCCAGTAAAATGGCACAAGCACGGTCTTAAGTCGTCGCATTGACCAGAGGCCAAATGTTACGGCTGGGTTGATATGCGCACCTGAGATAGCACCGATTGCCAGTACCATAACCACAAAAGTTAGACCGACGTAGAACGGTAGCATGAAGTACGAAGTTGCAGTGACTGCTACAAGCGTTAGTACAAACGTACCAAATGCCTCAGCTAAAACGATGTTTATTAGGTTGCCCGGTAGTTTTGTATCAACTTTTGCTCGTCCTGTGGCCGCTGGGGCGCTAACAACACGAGTAACAGTTCCTTTATTTGGTTTCGCTGTCGCCTTTTGGGGCGCTGACTTCACAGCAGTGACCTTTTTCGTGGTCTTCTTAGTAGCCATATTTCCTCCTTTATGTGCTAATGCATTTCAGTATATCACAAGGAGTCACTCGCTGTAACTATCTTTTAGTGGACATATGTGGGGTCGTTTGGTGCTATACTATAGGTATATGGGACTTTTAGTAAACCGTCAAAATCAGCGTAGCGAATTGCAAGAGAGAATTGCGGCAGACCTTCAAGAGAAGGCCAAGCAGGCAAAGATAAGTGAAGATGCAGCCTTTGATGGGGTAGAGGATGTTCGCTACCTCGAAGGCACCAAACAGACGACTGGCCTTGCCTGGGTTTGGGTCTTGGTTGTGCTTTTAGCGGCTGGTGTGGTGACGATGCTGATGATGCAGGGGTAGACAGGGGCTTATGGAAAAACTAGAAACTATTCGAAAAGAGTTGCTCGAGGAAGTCGCCCAGAATGACAATCCTCGTAGCGTACTGCGCTCAAAGCAACTGCGCCAGCTGTACGCTGAGATACCGAAACTGCCAGAGCAGGAGCGGGGAGAGTTTGGCCAAGTGATCAACCAGCTCAAACAAGAGCTAGAGACGGCCATCGACGCACGTGAAACTGAACTTGCAAATGTTGAGCTAGTGCCAATTGATGTAACTGCGCCAATGGATGTAAATGCCGAAGTGCCTTCTACGCTTTTACATAGCCAAGGTTCAATTCATCCGTTGATGCGTGAAATTACTCTGATTTCAGATATATTTAGCCGCATGGGCTATGCGGTGGAGGAGTCTCGTGAAATAGACGACCAGTTTCA
>CAZBLG010000036.1:0-2624 GCA_964492805.1 uncultured Candidatus Saccharibacteria bacterium | reverse complement strand
GCTAGGCACGAGCACACTTTTTACCAACTTGAGGGCGTCTATGTGGCAAAGGGAGTCAATGTCGGCAACCTAATCGCCACACTGCAGGAATTTTTACAGGAGTACTATGCTAGGCAGCTCGATGTGCGCATGAATCCGTTTTATTTTCCTTTTACAGAGCCAAGTTTTGAGTTTGGGTTGTCATGTCCATTTTGTGAAAAGAAGGGCTGCTCGGTGTGTTCGCAGGAGGGTTGGATCGAGCTACTGGGTTGCGGGATGATCCACCCAAATGTGCTGCGCACGGCAGATATCGACCCTGAAATCTACACTGGATTTGCCTTTGGTTGTGGAATTGACCGTCTGGTGATGATGAAACACAACATTGAAGATGTTAGGCATTTTCACAGCGGTAAACTAGACTTTTTGAGGCAGTTTTAGTATGAGTATGCGCAACAGATTGCAAAATATACGGAGCACGAAATGAAGGTTAGTTTAAATATTGTAAAAAGCCTCATCGGCAATGAATTGCCGCCAATTGATATGTTGGTGGAGCGGATAAATAGTCGCCTGGGCGGCGTTGAGGGTATTGTTGATCTCGGCGAGAAGTATAAAGATGCCAAAATCGTTAAAGTGGTTGAGTGCGAAAAACATCCAGATGCTGATAAGCTGAGCGTGTGTCAAGTTGACACTGGCGAGGGTGATTTGGTGCAAGTTGTCTGCGGAGCGCCAAATGCTCGGATAGGCATGTGGGCGGTGTGGCTACCACCAAAGTCGATAGTACCGTCGACGTTTGACGATACCAGGCCATTTGTTTTGGACGCCAGAGAGCTACGCGGAGTGATGAGCCATGGTATGCTTGCCAGCGCCAAAGAGCTAGGCCTTGGTGACGACCATGACGGCATTGTCGAAATAACTGAACGTGATTTACTCGAGGGCACAAGGTTAGAGTCGGGATTAAATTTTGCAGAGGTTTTTGGCCTTAATGACACAGTTGTCGAAATTGAAAATAAAATGTTCACGCATCGACCAGACCTGTTTGGGCAATTAGGTGTGGCCCGTGAAATCTCTAGCATCCTCCAGGGTGAACAGCAGCGTGATGAGCATATAGATAACCACTTCCTCAACCCTGACTGGTATGGAATGCGGCGTCAGTTTGCAGCTGGCGACGGGCTGAATCTGGAGGTCTTTAACGATGCTACGAATCTAGCACCGAGATTTACTGCAGTAGCTATAAAGGATATTGAAGTGATGGATAGTCCGCTGTGGTTAAGGTGTCAACTGATAGCCATGGGCGCTAAGCCGATTAACAATATTGTCGATCTGACGAACTACATCATGCTGATGAGCTCCCAGCCGGCTCACGCCTATGACTATGACAAGCTAAGTAGCCATAAGATCGGTGTGCGTTTGGCTCAGGCCGGGGAGAGAATCACGCTCATAAATGGCAAGTCATACGAGCTTACAGCAGATGATATCGTGATTGCTGATGGCGAGGGGCCGATTGGGTTGGCTGGTGTTATGGGCGGAATTGACAGTGAGGTGACCGGCCAGACGAAAAATGTCGTACTTGAGGTGGCTAGTTTTGATATGTACACCATTCGTCGAACGAGTATGCGTCACGGTCTATTCACTGACGCGGTTACTCGGTTCAATAGGGGTCAATCTTCTCTACAACAAGGTCACATCATGATGCGCTTGATCGATTTGATGCCTGGCCACCAAGCCAGTTCAGTGTTTGATCTACTTGACCCGTCAGTCGATCCGGCCGCGGACTCTGTCCACGGAACCGTTTCCTATAGTGTCGATTTTATCAACCAGAGGCTTGGGACTGATTTTACCCCTGAGCAAATCGGCAATATTATGCGACCGACCAACATAGTGACTTTCGCGTCTGATGATGAGGCCGAGCTACTATCGACCGCGCCATTCTGGCGGACTGACGTTCAGTTGCCGGAGGATATTGTCGAGGAGGTAGGGCGACTTTATGGCTTTGACAGGTTGCCACGCTCTTTGCCAAGCAGGAGCATGAAGCCAGCGCCAAGAAATTCTACACGCGAGGCCAAGGAGGCGGTTCGTCAAAGTTTGGTTGGAGCAGGTGCAAATGAGGTGCTGACTTATAGTTTTGTGCATGAAAATATCTTAAAGCGTGCCGAGCAGGATTCAACCCAAGCATTTCGCCTGAGCAATGCCCTGAGCCCGGACCTTCAGTACTATCGACTGACTGTATTGCCGAGCCTGCTTGATCGAGTCCACGCCAATATCAAGTCAGGCCACGGCGAATTTATACTGTTTGAAATTGGCAAAGGCCATAACAAAAAATATCATGCGGATGACGACGCAGGCTTGCCGGGTGAGAGTAATTTTGTCGACATGGTTTATGCCAGCAAAAAACCCCAGGACGGGGCGGCATACTATCGCGTTCGAGCCATGCTCGACAAGCTGTCGAAGGACCTGAAGAGTCAATTTGTCTACAAACCAGTGGCCGAGAAGCTGGACTATCCAGTGACAGCGCCGTTTGATCAAGAACGTAGTGCGCTGATTGAGACGGTTGGGGGAGTGTTTGTAGGCATGGTTGGCGAGCTGAAGCAGTCTGTAGTGAAGAATTTTAAACTTCCTGAGTATACGGCTGCAGCTACGCTTGATCT
>CAZBLG010000035.1:0-6479 GCA_964492805.1 uncultured Candidatus Saccharibacteria bacterium | reverse complement strand
AGTCAAAGCTTGTCGAAGGCGACCTATTGAAGCTAACAATTACCGATGATGGCGGCTTTGTCTACAAGCAAATCGGTCCAGCTGAAAGAAAGCAGATCATCGGCACCCTAGTTCAACACGACGGTGTTTACTATGTTGAGGCTGGTGGGCGTGAGTATCGGATACTTCTTGCAAGTGTCACGTATTTTAGAATCGAACTTGGTAGCCAGGTAACGATCATCGTTCCAGCTGACAACCCAGACGCTACATGGGCGGCTGTTGAAGCGGCGCTGTAGTCTTGACCCATGCCTTAGTTTACTCATTTACTGAAACTAGTTATTAGTATATAATAAAAAATATATGACGCATGAGTATCGTTACCGTGGAACACGTTTGTGCTGGCTCATTGAAAAGTCTGCTCAAGAGGCAATCGCCACGGAAGAGTCCCCGGATGATGTTGCAAGATTGGTAGCAAGTAGCAAGGCTCAAGATGCCTATACTCCTAAAGAAAATTCGGCTATCGCAAGGAAGCTACCTGATGATGCACCTGAAGGCCATAAAATCCAAAGCATTGGTGAACATCAGCCAAGCGAGTCAATTAAGAGTGCTGCTGGCATCGCCCTAAGAATGGTCTATATCATGAGCGATACGACTCTAAGCATGAAAAGTGTGCCGAAAGATTATTTTGGAAATCCTGACTGGAATAAGCCGCATCAGGTCGAAGACAGTCTATGGGAGCTTAGAGGAAATGGGCTTTACGTCTTTAATTCCCTGCTGAGCGACTCAGAGCCTCGACAAGCACGCGAAATCATGGACTACGGAAGCGGCTTTCTTAATGGAGAAACTAGGCAAAAAAGAAATATGTATTTTATTCGTGCCATCGAAGCGCTGGATAGTATGTCTCAAGAGACGACAGGTCAAAATCTTGTTTTACGATCAGCTTATGGGTCTGGACCTAACCGCATGTATAGTCCGATGCCAGACCTAGGCTGGGCTGATTTGCGCGACCGCCCATAAAAGTTTTCCTCTCGTTCTGCTATAATGAAAGTATATGGGAGTTAAGGGGCAATCCAGTCTGGCGCTGTATCGAAAATATCGCAGCCGGACGCTTGATGAGGTGTTAGGTCAGGACCACGTGACTAGCCTACTTAGGTGCGCACTCGAAAGAGGAAAGATCGCCCACGCCTACTTGCTGACCGGTCCACGTGGCACCGGCAAGACCAGCGTCGCTCGTATCTTAGCTCACGAAATCAACCAGCTACCATACCAAGAGGATTCGACGCATTTAGATATTATTGAGATTGACGCTGCCAGCAACAACGGGGTCGATGATATTCGCAGCCTTCGCGAAAAAGCACGAGTTGCTCCAGCATCTGCCAAAAAGAAAGTCTACATCATCGATGAGGTGCATATGCTCTCAAAGGCTGCTTTTAACGCTCTACTAAAAACCCTTGAAGAGCCGCCAGAGCACGTGATATTTATCATGGCGACAACCGATGCTGATAAGCTCCCTGCAACAATACTCAGTCGAGTTCAGCAGTACTATTTCCACCCAATCAGCACACCAGTCATCGCCAGCCACCTGATACACATCGCTAAACAAGAAGGATTTAAGCTGACAAAGGGCGCAGCTCAGCTGATTGCTGAGCGCTCTCGCGGCGGTTTTAGAGATAGCATCAGTCTACTAGATCAACTGTCTAGTCTGGCTAGCAAGTCCGAACCGCTGGGTGAGGAGCAGGTGGCATCGAGCCTTGGCTTGGCTGATCAGGATTTAATTTCACGACTAGTTAGCGCCCATGGCTCCGGCGACACAGCAGTCATCCTTGACACACTCGAAAAGCTCGAAAATCAAGGAGTCAGTCCACTAAATGTCACTCAGCAACTACTTTCGACCTTACGAAAAGAGCTGCCAAGTCAACCGACTTATGTGGATCTGATCGGTGAGTTGATTGAAGTCACCAAACACCCACACCCAGATCTTAAACTTTTAACCGTACTGAGCACTAGTAGCACCGCTCCAGTTAGTCAACCTTTCAAACAACCTTCAGTTAGCGCTGGAAGTGTTGAGGTAGTGCCGAAGAAGAGTGTGACAAAAACCAACCAACCCAAAGAGCCTACCAGCTCGCCAAAACCAAAAACTACGCAGCCAAAAGAACCTTCAAAAACAAGCTCAGTAACTGACTCAAAAACCACCGATCCTAGACCGGCGCCGACGGCATTTGACTGGCAGCAATTCATCGACGACATTAAAGCACAGTCAATAGCTCTATATAGTCTACTTGCCAAATGCGGCTATACGTACATTGATGGCACATTAACCCTTTATGGCGGTACGTCTTTTACTCATAAAAAGCTCGATCACTCCAAAAATAGACTCGGCATGTCAGAAGTCATTCAGGCACGCTACGGCGAGGGTATTGAAATTTCAATTACCAGTGACAAGAAACCACCTGAAGATGAAAAATTGGCCGCTGTAGCTGCTATGATGGGTGGAGGAGAGGAAGTTAACTTGGAGGAAGTGTCATGAGTGCCAAAGCGGCTGCCGCAGCCAAAATTCCGCCACAAAATATCGATGCCGAGAAAAGTTTGCTCGGTGCTGTTTTAATCGACGAAGAGGTGATGGCTGATGTGACTGAAAACGTCAGCGCCAAAGACTTTTATGATAAAAACCACTCGATAGTTTATGCGGCGATGCTTCGTTTGTTTGAAAAACATAAGCCAGTAGATCTATTGACACTGACCGACGAGTTGAAGAAGAGGGACGAGTTAGACGTTGTCGGTGGCTCTGCCTACTTAACAGAGCTAACCAACTACGTTCCAACGGCCGCACATGCAGCCACCTACGCGGAAATGGTATCTCAAAAAGCCGTTCGAAGACGACTGATTCGCGCCAGCGCCGATATCACGGAGTTAGGGTTTGACGAATCAACCAACACTCAGGAACTACTCGAAAGGGCAGAGGCGGAGCTATTTAGCGTCTCTGATCAGTCGCTCAAACAAGACCTGGTGAGCATTGAGCATATCCTAATGGATAGTTTCGACAGGATTGAAGAGCTTCACAAAAACAAAGGTGAGCTCAGAGGTATACGAACCGGCTACCGTGACCTAGACAATATGACGGCCGGCCTGCAGCGCTCAGACCTAATCATCCTAGCAGCTCGACCGGCTATGGGAAAGACCACCCTTGTAACTAACCTAGCCTATAATGTTGCGACGATTGAAAAAAAGCCAGTGTTGTTTTTCAGTCTTGAGATGAGTAAAGAGCAGCTGGTTGACCGTATGTTGGCCGATGCAGCCAACGTTGACTCGTGGAATATTCGAACCGGCCGACTGACTGACGAGGACTTTATGAAGCTCAGCGAAGCGTCAGGTGAGCTTGCTGAGGCGCCAATTTATATTGATGACACACCAGGACTAAGTGTCTTAGAGATGCGTACCAAAGCCCGCCGCAAGAACCATGAGTCGCCACTCGGACTAATCATCGTTGACTACCTACAGCTCATGCAGGCGGCCGGCAATCATCACGGCAATCGCGTCCAAGAAGTTTCTGAAATATCCCGAGGCCTCAAGCTGATTGCGCGTGAGTTGAACGTACCGCTAATCGCCCTAAGTCAGCTAAGCCGAAGTGTCGAAAGTCGCACACCACCCATCCCACAGTTGTCCGACCTGCGTGAATCAGGGTCAATCGAACAAGACGCCGATATCGTTAGCTTTATCTACCGCCCTGGCTACTACGAACCGGACAACCCTGATTTGCAGAACATCACCGACCTTATCATCTCCAAGCACCGTAATGGCCCAGTCGGCAAAGTCCAGCTCTACTTCCACCCAGAGCGTCTGCGCTTTATGTCGCTCGACCGCAAACACGAATAACCCGTGGCATATGGTACAATTATAGGCGATGAAACAACTTGGTAATCTGTTAGTTTATCGTTGGCGTTATGCATTTGGCTATGGCGCCTTAGCAGTACTTTTTATTATCTCAGTTACCATGGCTGGTCTATACGCTCCTGGCGGGCTGACCCAGGTAGAAATTAATACTATCGAGCGAACCAACCAGCTAGCAGACGGTAGCTTCGATATTGTGAACCTGCCGCTACACCTTCTACAGCTAGCTTCATTTTCACTGCTTGGTGTATCGATTTTTAGCATCAAGCTACCAGCGATCATCATGTCAATTGTCGCCGGTGGAGCGATTTTCTTCCTACTTCGTCGTTGGTTCAAGTCAAATGTAGCTATTTTGTCGATGCTCATCATGACCGCTACTGGTCAGTTTATATTCCTGGCTCAAAACGCTACCTCACACATCTTCTATGTGGCCTTTAGCGCCCTGATACTGCTGTTTGCCAGCCTCATCTTACAGAAAGCAAAGGGAAGTCTGGCCTGGAAGATTGGGCTGGCTGCCAGTGTCGCCCTCAGCTGCTATATGCCGTACTTTATCTATATAAACTTAGGGTTGTTAATTGCCGCTCTATTCCACCCACATCCTCGACACCACATGCTCAAGCGTTCACAGCGAATCAATTGGCTGATATCTGGAGCTGTCTTTGGAGTGATTTTAGCGCCGCTGGTTTATCTATCGGCCAACTCACCAGAGCTTTTCCGAGCAATCCTCGGCTATGAGGCATTGCAGCTCGACGTACCTAACAATATCTTCATTCTTTTTCAGTCATACTTCTGGATTGAACCAGTTGTGATAAATAACCGAATTGCGCCAGTGGTCGACTTTAGTGCTCTGGCTCTGATGATATTCGGCTTTATCGTGCTGTTTCGGCATCGCTACACCGCAAGAAGTTATATCATTGTCGCCTGGCTACTCATCACTCTGCCGATTATCATCCTTAGACCACACCTCACCTCTATTGTTATCGTTCCGCTGTTCATCCTACTGGCAATCGGCGTTGAAACGCTGCTGAGTGAGTGGTATAAATTATTTCCCAAAAACCCCTATGCCAGAACTGCCGGACTGATCATGATAGTGGGTCTAGTCAGCGTCATGGTGCTTAGCGGTATCGACCGGTTTTCGAGTGGCTATCGTCACTTCCCAGAATCAGTCGATAGGTTCAATACTGACCTTTCACTAGTAAAAGGCGAGTTAGCAAAGCGCCCAGTTCGTACTCACCTTGTTGCTACTGAGGATGAGTTGCCACTCTATCAGGCGCTTAGTCTTCACGGCTCATACGACCTGACAGTCGGTATGGTCGACGAACCAATCGACACAGCAAATGTCATCGTCACTCATCAAGCCAACCAAACAGCCGACACCGACGACTGGCAGTTGCAGCACATTGTCACGAATGGTCGAGCATCAAATGCCGACCGACTGTACCTGTACAAAGCTGAGTAAAAAAGGTACAATAAAGAGGTAATCCAAGGAGGAAATTATGGCGATGGATCAGATGAAAATGCTGCAGCAACTACGAAAAGCCCAGAAGCAGTTAGGCAAAGAAATTATTGAAGTTGAAGCCGGTGATGGCGCAGTTATTGTTCAGATTAGCGGTGAATTAAAAATTAAGTCAGTAAAGATCGACCCTGAGATGGTCGATCTAGAAGACATCGAAAGCCTAGAGCACTGGATTGAGATAGCCGTTCGCGACGGTCTGGCTAAGGCCCAAGAAGTAGCTGCCGAGCAGATGAAGCCACTGATGGGTGGCCTCGGCAACCTACCTATGTAGCAATGAAACAGGTGTTACCAAATGCTCTTTTAGAGCTGATTGATGAACTTGGATCGCTTCCTGGCGTAGGTGCTCGGACTGCCGAGCGATATGCTTACGCCGTGCTTAGACGTGATTCAAAGCGTGCCGAACAACTGTCGCGTGCGCTTAGTCGGCTACATTCACGGGTTAAAACCTGTCCGATTACTTTTGCGTTGATTGACGAGGGCGTAGATGTCTCACCGCTCTATGAAGATAAATCTCGCAATAAAAAGTTAGTTGCGGTAGTTGAGGAGCCACTTGATATTGTTTCGCTTGAGCGAACCGGACAGTACAGCGGCACCTATCACGTACTTGGTGGAGCAATCTCACCGATCGATGGCATCGGCCCAGAACAGCTACACATCCCAGAGCTTATCGAGCGCATCAAAAAAGATGAGGTAGAGGAAATTATCATCGCTACCAA
Organism: uncultured Candidatus Saccharibacteria bacterium; assembly: GCA_964492805.1. GTDB lineage: Bacteria > Patescibacteriota > Saccharimonadia > Saccharimonadales > Saccharimonadaceae > Nanosynbacter. The sequence continues at coordinate 380 of CAZBLG010000035.1, read as the reverse complement.
TGCCTCGGTTGAAGGTGAGTCAACAGCACTATTCCTACAGCGCTATGTCCAAGAAGCCGGTCTAAAAATCGCCATGTCGCGCCTAGCGCGCGGCATACCTGTCGGAGTTGACCTAGAGTACGCCGATCAAATCACATTGACCCATGCGCTAGAGGGTAGGCGAGCGCTTTAGGTAACTTACTGCGCCCAAGACGACCAACCACTACCAACGCTAAAGCCGTAAGAATATGAGCGTGGGTAGTCATAGCCTGCACAAGCAGCGGCGAGGCCAACACCCATACTAGTCGAGCGAGAGCCAGTAAGTTGCAAACCGTCGCTTGAGCTATGTTTATACATATTACCCGACATGCTTTGCGTTAATATAGCAAATCCCGGCTCTC
>CAZBLG010000034.1:0-6571 GCA_964492805.1 uncultured Candidatus Saccharibacteria bacterium | reverse complement strand
AAGCCATTCTTAGATCATATCTATAGTGAGCTGGAGCTGCGGGTTGGCGAACGACTAAGTCAGGGGTTGAGCGATGCTCAACTTGATGAGTTTGCCAATATTATCGATAAAGTTCCTGGCGCGGTGGATGAATTTTTGGCGAAACATGCTCCACAGTATCAAGATGAGCCGATTTTTCAGCGCTTAGTTCAAGCGACCGGTACAGCAACTGATGATCCTCGCTTGAAAGATGAGTTTGCGGCGACAAAGTGGCTTGAGGTCAACCGTCCTGACTATCGGGATGTAGTGGCGGTGGTCATGGAAGATTTGAAAAAAGAGATTATTGCCAATCGCGATGCTATTATCGATGGTATGGCTGGGCCAGCTCAGGCTGCGGCCTAGTTCGAATACGGTAGATAGCCTCTTGTAAACGCTTCGGCAGACATGGTCTTGCCACTTGGAGCGATCAGTTCGTCAATAACTAGAAAGTTGCCGTCCTTGCACTCTAGAGCCAGGACGCTTTCGTTTGTTTGGCTAGTGTGAGCTCGGGTGATGATGAGGTCGTTGCCGTGGATGATGGCGCGTGAGCGGGGAAAACCAAGGTAGGCCCGGACATGCGCATCGGCTTCGGCGGCAGTCATGGCGCTGGGTTCAATTAGCGACATGTTTTTTGATAACATCTGGCAATAGGTAGCGCTACTATGGTCCTGCGGAGTCGGCTGAAGTTTCCCGGAGATGATGTCAGGCAAGCTGTGAACGAGAAGGCTGTTGCCAACAGAAAATAGATTGTTATAGAGGTCCCACTTTGATTCAGTGCCCTCGAGCGTCTTTTTTTCTTGTCGGTATATCGGCCCGCTGTCCATACCAGCTTCTAGCTGCATGATAGTAACGCCGGTTTCAGCGTCTTGGTTGGCAATCGTCGCTTCAATCGGCGAGGGCCCTCGCCAACGCGGTAGTAGTGAGGGGTGAACATTAACAATCCCAGGGGTGAATAGGTCGATAATGCTTTGAGGGATAATTTTACCGTAGGCCACTAGTACTCCAGTGACCGGGCTAAGGGCTTGGATGTCAGCGGCGATGTCGCCGAGCCTAGTTGGTTGCCACACATCAATACCATGCTCTTTAGCATAGGTTTTTACTGGTGGTTCGGACATTTTTTGACCTCTACCTTTTGGTGCATCAGGCTTGGTGACGACGGCAGCTACTGAAAATCCGCTATCGACCAACGCCTTGAGTGAGCCGAGGCTGTAGTCCTCAGTCCCAAAGAATACTATTTTTTGCGATATCGACATCATAGTTCAACGCTTGTAGCTCGCCTTTCTGATCGAGAGTGTAGAAGGCATCTTTTTGCCCCTTTATATGGTCAATAAAGACTGTTCCTTTGGTGTGGTCAATTTCATGCTGTAGTACGCGGGCCAAGAATCCTTCGGCTTTTAGGCGAATTTCATTGCCGTTAGCATCGAGCGCCTTGAGCCGAATCTTGTTGTGCCGAGGTACCTTGCCGTAAATATGCTTAACGCTTAGGCATCCTTCGAAATCAGCCTCAACTTCACCTTCGTACTTAACGATTTCCGGGTTGATTAAAGCGGTAAATTCGCGTAGCTTCTTATCGTCAAAATCGCTTCGGACGATCACTACTCGCTCTAGTCGGTCGACTTGCACGGCGGCCAGGGCGGCACTGATTTCGTGCGGACGCGAATCCTCCCAGTCGAGGGCGGCTTGGGTCATGTCGGCAATTAGCTGGCGGGTTTGGTCAGTAATTACGTGCACGCGTGAGGATTTTTCACGTAAATGCGGGTTAGGCAGGGCGATAATATTGTCTTTGGTCATTTGACCTTAGTATACCAGAGGTGAGTCGGCTAGTGAACTATTAATATACAGATCAATAGCTAAAGTAGGCTTGAGGGGTCGAGGTCGGACTGCCAGTGGGTTTTAGGGACGTGCTGCAGAAGGTCTAGTAGGCTCTGGCGTTTGGGGCTTTTTAGGATCAGTTGCCAGCGATAGGTGTCGCGAACGCGCTCATAAAATGCCGGGGTGGGGCCAAGTATCTGGACGTGCTCTGGCGCGTGCTCTTTCAGTGTCGCAGCTAATTTTCGGGCGTTCAAAACGGCAGATTTTTCAGTTTTATAAACACAGGTTAGTTTGAGTAGGTGGCAGAACGGGGGAAAGTTAGTGTGTTTTCTAAGAGCAATCGTCCGCTCATAAAAGTCTTGATAGTTTTGAGCCAGTCCGTCCTCAATGGCCGGGTGAGTAGGTTGATAGCTCTGGGCAACTACCTCGGTAGGGTGGTGAGAGCGACCAACTCGACCGATCACCTGGGCGAGCAGCTGAAATGTTCTTTCTGGTGAGCTGAAGTCTGGTAGACTCAGTCCGGCATCTGCCTGAACCACTCCAACGGCGCGAAGATGGGGCAGGTCAAGCCCCTTGGCGACAACCTGAGTACCAATGATAAGGTCGATACTGCCGTCATAAATCTCCGGATATCGCCTATCGACACTGTCGCTCGTGGCGGTGTCGCCATCGAACCTGGCTATTGATTGCTTGGGAAAAAGTTTGTGAAGCTCAGACTCGATACGCTTGGTGCCTAGGCCCTTGTGGATGATATCGGCATGGCTGCAGCTAGGGCAGCTTGTTGGGACTTTGGCTTTAAGGTCACAGATGTGACAGCGCAGCTGGTGAGAGTCAGCGTGAAGAGTCAGTGGGACAAAACACCTTGGACAGCCAGACTGCCAGCCACAATTTTCACAAAGTGTAGTTGAGGCGGTGCCGCGCCGGTTGTGAAATATCAGTGCTTGGTTGCCTTCGGCAAATGTTTTCTCCAAGGACTCGAGCAGCGCATTTGATAGAAAGGGGTGTCGAGTAAAATTATTGCGCTTAGTCATATCTACTAGCTTGATGATTGGCGGTGTAGTGTCGACTCTTGCTGGAGTGGACATGGTGATAATCGGCCGACCTGACTCCTTGGCTAGGTGATACTCAGCGACGGCAGGGGTGGCGCTGCCAAGAATAAGCTTGGCTTTATGTTTCTTGGCCAAAATGCTACCAACTCTTAGGGCGGAGTATCGTGGGGATTGCTCCTGCTTAAAGCTTGGTTCGTGACACTCATCAATCACAATCAACCCGACCTCACTTAGCGGCATAAATAAAGCAGAACGAGGGCCAATAACTACTTGTGGCTGGTCGGCATTGAGGGCTTTTTGCCAGACCAGATGACGCTCGGCTTCGCCTTGGCGAGAGTGGGTTAGTAGAACGTTTTTAAAGTGACGAGTAAATTCTGAAACAAGCTGAGAGGTGAGAGCTATCTCGGGAACCAGCACGATGACCGATTTGCCTTGGTCGATAGCCTTTTTAGCCGTTTCTATGTACACCAAAGTCTTTCCTGAGCCGGTTATTCCATGAAGCAGGATCGAGCCGTGGTCAGCCTGGTCGATCTTTTCCAGGGCGTCGGACTGATCTTTGGTGAATACATTATTTGTTCGATTTTCCAGTTTAACTGGGGTGCCAGCTGTGTTAATGCGCCGTTTTTTATTGAGGCCAGTCGGCAAGACAGTTTGAAGGGTGGTGGCAAGGTGGGTTTGGTAGTACTGACTGATCCAAAGGGTAGTTTGAAGAAGCGGAATAGGGAGAGGTGTAGTCTCAAGGACTTTTGTGATTGGTTTTATGACATAGGTTGGTTTTTTCGTTTGCTCCATGACCACGCCAGTCAGCTCTTTTTTACCGACGGAAATTCTGACGACTGAGCCGATTGGTAGCGGCTCATCGCTTGAGTATGTCAACGTGCTGGAGTCAGCGCGGACAATCGCCGTCGGGGCCACCTCATAGTAGTACATATAGTAAGTATAACAGTAGCGTCGATATTGGGTCCTTCTGCCAGGCTCAGCCTATGAATGCGTAGCATGAACTTCAGGGGGATGGGCTACTATGGCGAATTTACTTCGCTATAGTAGCGAAGGGGCGTGCCCCTTCTGCTATAATAAGCATATGTATTTTGAAAGTCGGTCTCACGCCGGCGCAATCCTAGCGGAAAAGCTACTTGATCAGTATCGCTATGAGAATTGCGCAGTTCTGGCCCTGAATGAGGGGGCTGTTTTGGTTGGGGAGCAGATCGCCTGGAGGCTGCACTGTGTGCTGATGTTGCTGCTTAGTGAGCCGATTGAGGTGCCCGGAGAGGGCGTGAGCTTTGGAGCGGTGTCTCAGGGTGGCCAGCTAACTATGAATAGTCAGTTTTCTGACGGGCAAAAGCAGCATTATATAAATGAGTTTCACGGCTATCTTGAGGAGGAGAAGCGTCGGGCTTATCAGAAGATAAATCGCTTACTGGGCGATAGTGGAGTGGTAGATAAAAGCATGCTCAGGGATCGAACAGTCATACTGGTTAGCGATGGTTTCAGTGATGATGTATCATCACTCGATGTGGCGCTTGACTTTATGAAGTCAGTGCGAACCGAAAAGGTAGTAGTGGTCACCCCAGTTGCCAGTGTTGCGGCGATTGACCGACTGCACGTAGCGGTTGATGAAATGCACATTTTAGATGTGAAGAGTAATTTCATGGGTACCGATCACTATTACGACGACAATACGCTGCCGGGTCGTGAGGATACTGTCATAAAGATCAATCAAATTATGCTGAATTGGCAGCTATTTTAGCTTGCGTGGTGTTGTAAAATTGTGTACACTAAATAGAACAAGGGAAACGGTGAAAATAGGGAGAGCATGCTAGACGTTTTTATTACATCTCGGGTGAGGCGAAAAATTGTGGTGGTGTACGCCAAATATCCCGATTTTCACACTCATGTCCGCGGTTTAGCCAAGCTTATAAAAGAAGATCCGGGCAATATCCAGCGAGAGCTCAAAAAACTAGAAAAGGTTGGTTTTTTAAAGAGTGAGAAGCAGGGTAACTCTCGAGCCTACTCGACAAATAAGCAGTTTCCAATCTTTAAAGAGCTACAAGGTATCGTGATCAAGTCGCAGCAAAATGCCTCGCGACCGAAGCGCCCTTCAGCCTGAAGTAAATGATATTATTTGAAAAAATACTCGCATCACGCGGTCTCGACACGCCCCAGAAGCGTCAGCTATTTTTAAATCCTGACTATCAGCTCTCAAAGCACGACCCGTTCTTGCTGCCCGACATGAAACTGGCTGTCGATAGGCTAATTGAAGCTCGGAAAAAACAAGAAAAAATTACTATTTATGGTGACTACGACATAGACGGATTGACTGCTAGTACTCTGTTGATTGACGCCTTTGAAAGTTTTGGGTTTGAGCGAGTGGAGGTTTTTATACCAAATCGCTTTGTCGAAGGGTATGGCATGACTGTAGAGGCGGTTGAGAAGATTGCCGCTACTGGTACGACGCTGATTGTAACGGTCGACTGTGGCTCATTGAGTGAAAAAGAGATTATCAGATCCAAGGAGCTGGGCGTTGATGTGATCGTGACAGATCATCACAATACTGCGCCAACTCAACCGCCAGCAGTGGCAGTGATAAACCCAAAACGACTGCTCCAGGACTATCCTGATGAGTATGAAAACTATTTGCTTAAAGAAGGGTCGACTTACAAGGACAAAATATATCCGTTTTTAGACTTGGCTGGAGTAGGGGTGGCGTTTAAGCTAGTGCAGGCGCTGCAGACTGAGCTTGATGGGCTAGCGGAGGGCCAGGAGAAGTGGCTGCTAGATCTGGTAGCGCAAGGAACAGTCTGCGATATAGTTACGCTAGTCGATGAGAACAGAGCCAACGTCTACTGGGGCCTGAAGGTCATGGCGCGAACCCGTCGACCAGGGCTGAGAGCGCTAATGGCGGTAGCTCGGGTTGAGCCGAGTAAAGTAACGGCGCGCAGTTTAGGTTTCGGACTAGGTCCTCGGATGAATGCCGCCGGAAGGCTAGAGACAGCGCAGTATGCGCTAGATATGCTTCGAGCAAACGACTCAGAGACGGCAATAGAAAAAGCCCAAGTTTTAGATGAGATGAACCGCGACAGACGGTCTGACCAGGATCGAATTTTTGCTGAAGCTGCCGCCCAAGCTGAACAGTTCTCGGACGATCCAGTGCTAGTGGTCAGTAGCCCTGGTTGGAGCCACGGTATTATCGGTATTGTCGCCGCAAAGCTCCTCGAGCGGTATAAAAAGCCAACCTACGTGTTAGAGGAAATGGGCGAGGAGGCGAAGGGCTCAGCTAGGAGTTACGGCGACTTTTCGGCCGCCGACGCCATACGAGCAGCTGAGGATATCATCACCAAGGGCGGGGGGCACAAGTTTGCCGCTGGGGTGACTCTGCCGACGGCGAATATCTCGGCCTTTCGCGAGCGAGTCAATGCATTTTATAAGCAGCAGAAGTTATCAGATCAACAGGCACTACTACTACCAAAAGCTGATGCGTCGGCCGAGTTTGGCGAGGTTTCGGAGCAGCTGGTTGAGCAAATAGCCACACTTGAGCCGTTTGGCAATGGCAATCCGCAACCGGTGCTGTCTAGCACCGATGTTACAGTGGTCAATCAGCGTCGCATGGGTAGTGAAAGTCAGCACCTCAAGCTGACGGTTCGCGACGCCAAAGGGGTGACTTTGGAGCTACTGGCATTTAGCGCACCCCAGCA
>CAZBLG010000033.1:0-6930 GCA_964492805.1 uncultured Candidatus Saccharibacteria bacterium | reverse complement strand
CCTTAAGATGCTCTGTAACCTCTTTGATACGAGCCGTCAAAACCGACACCTGAGCCTGAGGGCTACCGACATCGTCTTTACTGACCTGAGTCAAAGCAATCGCTTTTTGCTTGTTGTCTTTGCTTATCATAGCCTGGTTATTGTAACAGGGAGAGCGCTATATTGCAAGGCTAAAATACTTGGGCGTAGTTGTAGATTGGATCGCCTGAAGTTGGCGCTTGAGATGCATTATGGCCGCACGAACTGCGCAGAGTATTGAACGTATCTATATCGCTGCTCGATGGATTGCTCAGCGATGCATAAATAATAAAACCACTAGTAATATTTGGGCAGTGATAGTATCGCATAACAGTCACTGATGATGATGCGTTCTTGCTCGAAAGACCGTCCCGATAATCTGGCTTCAGATAATTCGGCTTAAGTGTATCGACACTGTTTGCATTTGAAAAATACCCTTGACCGGTGATCCGAGTGGTGTTTTGCGCCTCATGTAGCTGTATCGCATCGCCCACTGTCTTTACAGCTGACTTGATTTTGGTATCCATCGCGTCATCCCTCACAAATGAGTAGGAGGCTATGGTGATTGCCGCTAGTATGACCACGACGACTATCACCACCAATAACTCAACCACGGTAAAACCCTTATGCTTCATATCATAAGTATACGACTTCATGATAAAATCCCCAAGCCTTCTAGTGTCTTGGCCTGCTCCACGGAATAATCAGCTATTTTAGTCCGGCGTAACTCCCTACAATACGCACCCACCCCAAGTTTCTCACCAATATCTTGGGCTAGCGTACGGATGTAGGTGCCACTTGAAACATGTGCTCGAACTTTAAGTGATGGGTACTGATAGTCTAAAATATCCAGTGCATATATGTTAACTTGGCGCTTTGGTATGTCCGGCTGCTCGCCTTTTCTGGCTAATTTATAGGCTCGTTGCCCATTGATCTTTATGGCTGAGTAAATTGGTGGAGTTTGGGTAATTTGACCCCTGAACGCATCTACCGCTCGTTCAACCTCATCAATAGTTGGCTGCTTTGTTGAAACATTCGACAGCTCCCCTTCGGGGTCGCCCGTCGAGCTGACTTGCCCCAAGATAAACTCTGCTTCATAAACCTTGTCGAGCTTTAAAAATTCATCTGAACGTTTCGTCGCTCGGCCAACCAGCAGTATCATCAACCCGGTTGCAAATGGATCTAGCGTGCCGGTGTGGCCAACCTTCACCTTCTTGCCTGCCGCTTGTGAAAACACTCGCCTGACTCGTGCAACCACACCAAAACTAGTCATGTTGGGTGGTTTATCGATATAGACTAGCTCGTCCATACTAGTTTATTGTGGCGGTATCTGGAATTGACTGGGATTAAAGTCTTGCTGCGGGGCTGTGGGCATCGCTGGAACTGGTGGCAAGCCGCTTGGGTCTACTCCGGTTGGGGCTGGTGGCAGAGGCGGTAGGTTACTAAAGTCTGGCATCGGCGGTAGGCCTAGCGCTGGGTTCGCTTCAAGTTCCGCCATAGTTGGAGCAGCCGGTGGCTGTCCAGTTGCCCCAAGCTGCTCAGATGGAGCTGCTGTAGCGGCAAATGCAGCGTCTACAGCCGACAACGCCGCCTGCTGATCACTGGCGTAGACTGAAGGCTGCGACGGTAGCTGAGGGCTGGATGGCTGGGGTTGTGGTTGCGGCTCAGGCTCAAGGCTAGGGGGAGTCACTGGAGCTGGTGTGTTCAGCGCCTGGTCAAGCTCTGCTTCGGCAGACGCCAGAGGTGATGATGAGGGTGGGTCTGCAAATATATCAACCAACGGTGGCTCGTCCTTTTGCTGGGCCATGGCGGCATTCATTGGCGTTTCGATGTACTCTGGTGTCGGCTCACCTATTGGCTTGCCGTGGCTTAAGATTGTTCGGTTTTGACTACGCTGCTTTTCCTGCAGTTTGTCCTGGGCCGCCTGAGCAGTTGTCGCATTTAACGTGCCGCCTATCGAAGGAGTTCCGACTAGGTCTGGTGCCACTGGCTCAGAAACTGCCGCCTGTGGTTGATCGTCTGCAGCTGCAGTCGCCTCTTGGGGACTGACAGCCTCAGTTTCCTGCCTCAGTTCCTCGGTGATGTTCATTGGTGGGGCTGACGGTAGTGGTGGCTGAGAAGTTGACTCTTCTACTGCTGGTGCTGGTGGGGGTGGGGGTGCTATTTCGGCAATCTTATCTAACTGCTCTTCAGCAGCCCGGGCAGCTTTCTCTTGAGACTCTTCCATCACCTGCCTGGCAACATCGTCAAGCTTGTCCTTTTTTGGATGATCAATCTTCATTACACCAACTGAGCCGTCTGGATGAACCTCCGGCTGCTCAGGCTCAGGCTCTTTTTTAGGCTTTGGCTTCTGCTCCGTCAATTTAGCCCGAGAACCCTCCTCTAGCGACGTTGAGCCATCGGCTCTCGTGGACCTAAAAGACTCGTCACCACCCGAGCGACTGCCGCCCGTGCCTGATCCGTCCGAGCTACCAGAATCACCAGGCTCTTCAAGCTTCGTAGCAATAAGCTGCTGGTTTGCCCCGGCTGCCATCAGCTCAGCCGCAATTGTCATCACCTTTGAAGATGTCAGGTTGTTACTAAACCGCTCAGTCGAGGCCACAATGCCCGTTAGTAAAGCCGTAGCGATTTGCTCATCAATTGCTGTTTTTGAATCCTTAAGCTCCTGAACAATTTCCGTCGCCATCTCACTGATACTACTAGCTCCGTCCTCATGCCAGTCAATTGACCCAAGATTACTCTTCGCCTCTCCTGCCGTCACAGTAGTCACTGCCGCGTCATGCAAAATCCGCCCGTGCGCCCTCAGCGCCATATCTAGCTCGTCTCGGCTGGCAACGTTTAACGCTATCACCAGCTCAACATTGTAGTCACCCTGGGAGAATTCCAAATCATCACTTGAAATTGTGGTTCGGTACGGCGTGATAAATATCTTAACAACATCGCCCTCGAGCTTGTAGCGCAAATGATCAGCCTTTTCCTTATCAAGCGAAATGATAAAGTCGCGCAGGCTGTCTGCCGTAGCTTCAAAGGTTTTGTCAGGATTTAAAAAGTCAATCGTCGAAGGAATCTGCCCACTCGCCACTGCCGTCGCATGCTTGCCCAGTTTATTTAGGAAAATCGTTAGCCCTAGCGCGGCAGACAACTCATCCACCGATGGATTCTTACTGACAGTCACTAAAATATTAGTCTTGTCTTTGATTTTCTCAACGATCTGTTTTTTTGCGGAGGCTGGGCTGGCCATAGCTTTTTGGTTATCCTGTTTCTTTTTATTATTGGATAGGTGGAGTATACCATAAGCACATCTCTGATGTCAAGCATGTCTGCCTTCTCTGCTTCCACCACTCATTCTACTCTCGGGCGCCTGGGGCCCTGAGTCTCAAAACCTCCCAAAGCCGACTGTCAAACGACTGCAGCCAGCGAGATATCCCATATCTCACTGCTCGTAAGGAAGGAGGCACAAGAGGCGTGGCGGGAGATTTTCACTATATCCATCCTCTTTACTTTTCACCCAATAACCTGTATAATTCCTCCTTGAATTGCATTACAAAACATCAGAGTTAAAGGAGAATCATGCCAATCATCAAATCAGCAATTAAGCGCGCCAAACAGGCCGTCGTCCGACGCGAGCGCAATGTTGACACTAAAAAAGACGTCAAGTCAGCCGTCAAGACATTCTTGGCCAAGCCAAGCGCCAAGGGACTAGCTGCCGCTCACAGCGAAATTGACACCGCTGTTAAAAAGAACGTCCTTAACCGACACACCGCCGCTCGTCGCAAAAGCGCCCTAAGCAAAGTTGCCAAAGAAGCTGGCGTTAAACTAGAGGCGGCCAAAAAAGCTCCCGCTAAAACTGCTGCTCCAAAAACTACCACCAAAGCTACTACCACCAAGCCTGCAGCCAAAAAACCAGCTGCTAAAGCCGCCTCTAAGCCGGCCGCTACAAAACCAGCTGCGGCCAAGAAACCAGCTACAAAAACTACAGCTACTGCCGCAAAAAAGACCCCCGCCAAGAAGCCTGCTGCTAAAAAATAGCTAGAGTAGCCACACTACAGCACTAAAAATCCGCCTCATCTCACTGAAGAGGCGGATTTTAATTTACTACTTCACCAATCTCAATCAGCGCTGTCTCCAGCAGCAACCACGGCGAAACACTAGTGGTCTTCATGGCCACATCCGCTCGGCCTAGCGCATCATTCATCCGCACCAGTTGATTGGCGGTGATATTTCGAGAGTGCGACGCCAGCTTTTGAACGACAAATGGATGTACAGAAAAGTCTTTGGCGACATCTGCGCTACTTCCGCCGAGCACCAGCGCATTTAGCGGAACTAGCTGCGATACTATCAACCCCAGCGTCTGATATGCCCCATCTGCCCCACTATCCAACTCTAAATAACTTATAATTTGCTGGACTTTTTGTCTCTGCCCCTTAAGTGTCGCCTCAAATAACTCAAAAATATTCTCCATGCGCGGCAGCGGCACCAGTGCGTCAAGTAATTTTTCGTCCACCTCATCCGCCAGTGCTAACTGCTCGAGAAGCCTGTCAATCCGCATCTGATCATGTCCAATTCGCTCAACGATCTTATCCGCCAAGCCTCGAGTAAGCTCAAGGCCATGCTGACTTTTCGCCCGATCAACAGCCCAACCAACAACCTTCGCTCCATCACGCTCACCAAATGGTAAAAACTCCTCTACCTTGGCCTGTTTTTTGAGCCATTTGTAGGCCTTGGTGCGTTTGTCAATTTTTTGCTCAAACAAAACTATGTCACTCGACACCCCATCAAGCACCCCGGGCACATCTGCCCACACCGGACTCTGACTCAAATCTGAAATAATCACCAGTCGTGACTCGCTAAACAGTGTTTGGCCCTGAACCAGCTCCTGCAAATGCCTTAACTCCAGTTCTTCGCCATCAACCCTCTCCGGCTCACCACCAAGCTCTAAGCTCAGCTCTCGCAGTCGCTCGCGCTTTGAAAATTCATTCTCGCCGTGCAGTAAATATATCACCGCACCGCCTCCAGTGACTGACAAACCGGGCATATATGGGTGCCCCGACCCGCCACTCTTATTTTCTCAATTACGACATCTGGATGAATTTTGCACCCCTGGCCCTCACGACGAAATACGTTGGCAAACTCCAGATAACTGCCACGCCTACCCTCAGCGTCGACATAGTTTCTGTCTGTACTGCCACCTTTTTCAATACTCAGCGCCAGCACTTTTACGGTTTCAATAAATAATGTATTCAGCTGCTCATCACTAAGATCACGAACCCGATTTTCAGGGTGAATCTTCGCCGCCCACAGGCCCTCATCGGCATAGATATTGCCCACTCCCGCTACGACCGACTGGTCTAAAATAGCTGGCTTAACCATTGAGCCATTGCGCCGGCGTATCCGTTGAATAAACTCTTTAGCTGTAGTTTTTGGATCAAGTGGTTCCGGTCCGACTTTTTGAAAAAACGGCAACTGCTCTACCTCAGCCGTAGGCAAAAGTTTTATCCAACCAAACTTCCGCTGATCATTAAAAAACAGTTTTGAGCCATCCTCAAAGTCTATTTGTACTCGCGTCGAACGATCCGGCAAACCACCAATCAAGCTATCGTTTGGATGCCCACCGCCAAAATCAGTCACACGCAAGCCTCGGGTGGCACGAGGCGGGGCAACACCCGCTTTTGAAGAAATCTCTGATTTTTCAAAAGAAGGGGTGGACCGAGTGACAGGACCCGAGGACAGCGACCTACGTGCCGTTTCTGATGATTTAGGTGGCGAAAAGGCGATGCCCTCACCAGCTGTAGCCCTAAACACCAACTGCCCAGTCATCTTCAAATGAACCACCAGTGAATAATCAGTACTAAGATCAACGATTAAAACCTTGGCTCGCCGACGAACCCCACTGACTTCACTGCCATACAAAAATTGCTCGACATCTAGTAGCGCATTTGGAAAACTCTTCGGTGAATCGAAAACCAAAACACGCTCAACCACCCGCCGTGGCAGTAGCTCCGCCAACCCCCGTCGTACCGTCTCAACCTCTGGTAGCTCCGGCATTACTATAGCCTAAAGAACGATTCTGTCTGCCCAAGTCCGACGCCACTGGCTGTCTTGCGACCCTCTGGAATCTGCTTAAGGAACATATCTAAAATCTCAGAAACATTGGCTAGCGCCGAACCTTTCGAGCCATCACAGTCAGACGTCCATAGTTTTTTAACCGTCTCACCATTGACCAAAGTCTCAAATTCATAAATCTTGTTGCTGGCACAAATACCTCGTAGGTCATTAAACTCCTCTGTAAGTGTGCGGCCGTCCATCATTTTTCGCTTATCTAGCGCATGAACAAACTCTTCATAGGCCCGAATATTATTGCCAAACTCCAAAGTCTCAAGCTGCCCCTCCAGATAGCCCTCATGAGTCCTCATAATCCGCGAATCTGGGCTGATGGTTATCCGATACGAGCGAAAACTTTCATCAGCAACAATTGGCCCACGCACCGTTACCCTAACTGACCGACTAAGATCCGTCGTCAACAGTGCTGCCCGACCCTCATCAATCTGCCCAATCGGCTCGGTTGACTGCCCCCCGCCCAAAAGCGACCGACCAATTGCAATAACCGCCGCCACAGCAACAATCGTGATAACAATCACTAAAAGAATTGGTACAAAGCGAGACAGAGATTTTTGTGAATATTTCATGGGGTAAGTATACCATATTCCTCGAGCTTACGCTGTAATTGCTCTTGGGTTTCAAAGTAAATTGCTCGCATACCCACACCATCGGCTGCCACACAATTAGCCTGACTATCGTCAATCATCAAACAGTCCGTGACAAACTCGCCTAGCCGCTGCGCTGCCAATAAAAATGCCCTCGCATCAGGCTTGCTCACGCCCAGCTCACCAGATATCATAACCTCATCAAACA
>CAZBLG010000032.1:0-6999 GCA_964492805.1 uncultured Candidatus Saccharibacteria bacterium | reverse complement strand
CCAACTCCATCAAAACAATGCATATACGGGAGTTGCCGCCGCGGTTTTAGGCCAAAAGGGGCTGTTCAAACTTAAAATGCTTATGTATACTAGGAAGTAATATGAAACTATCAAAAGGGTTGGGCGACTTCTTTGGGCTAGACATCGGAACGAATGCAGTTCGTGTTGTGCAGCTGTCAAAGTCCGGTGATAATAACTGGAACCTTGTTCACTACGGCTACGCACCAGTTGACTCAAAAGTAACTGCTAGTGACTCGGCTGAGGCCAGGCGACGCCTGGGCGAGGTCATCATGACGGCGATTGGCCAGAGTGGTATCAAAGCGACGAATGTAGCAATTGGCCTGCCTTCAAGCAAAACCTTTACGACAATTGTCGATGTACCTAAAGTTTCAGACCAGGAACTCAAGGCGACTATGAAGTATCAGATAGACCAGTACATACCAATGGCTATTGATGAGGCGAAGGTGGACTGGGCACTACTTGGTGACAGCTTAAAGGCCCAAGGGCAGTACGAGGTGTTACTTAGTAGCACGGCCAAGAGTTATGCTGAGGAGAGATTGGAGTTGGTTGAGGGTCTGGGGCTAAATGTAATTGCCGAAGAGCCAGATCAAATAGCTATGGTGCGCTCGCTTATCCCAGGTAACGCCCAAGAAGCCCGACTAATCCTTGATATGGGTGAAAATTCAACCGACCTAGCGATCACCTATGGCGATGCGCCGCGACTGGTCCGCACAGTCCCGACAGGCCTTCACTCGCTGGTGCGAGCAGCAGTTCAGAATCTAAATGTTCAAGAAACCCAAGCCCGTCAGTTTATTTTGAAGTTTGGGCTGGCCCCAGACAGACTAGACGGACAGGTGCTTCGGTCAATTGATGGCGTGCTAGAAAACTTTACCGCCGAACTCATCAAATCGATTAAGTTTTTCCAGACTCGCTACCCGAACCTGTTAGTTAGTGGCGTATCGCTTTCAGGATTTAGTGCAGTGATACCTCAGATGGATGCTTATGTATCAGGGAAGATGAACATACCTTCAGTGGTGGCAGATCCGTGGCAGCGAGTAACCATGTCACCGGCCGATAAGCAGCAGCTTGCACCGGTGGCCGCAGAATTTGCGGCGGTAGTAGGACTGGCTCAGAGGAGAAATTCCATATGATTGAAATTAACCTGATTCCAGATGTAAAGCGCGAATACCTCAAGACGCGAATGCTTCGAAACGCAGTGGTGACAATTGCGACTATCATCGGTTTTGCCGTAGTGGGACTGGCGGTTGTTTTATCGATAGTGGTTGGAGGCCAGGTAGTGGCCCAGGCTCTGCAGGATAGAAGCATTAAAGAAGAGGGTGAGCAGCTGGCAGCCATAGAAGATCTGGACAAGACGGTGACTATTCAGCGCCAACTTGAGGTGATTGACTCTCAGCACGCATCCAAAGAGATTAACTCACGCCTGTTTGATGTCCTGGGGGCAATCAACCCACCAGCGCCTAACAATGTCACAATCGCTACGTTTAAGCTAAATCCTGAGGAAAACAAGATATCAATTGAAGGCTCGGCCGCCAATGGCTATCTGGCCCTAGAGGTGTTTAAGAAGACAATTGGCAATACAAGCATTCAAATCAAGCAAGAAGATGAAGACGTGATGTTGGACCTAGCGGACGACATGGTGGCAG
The DNA here is from genome assembly GCA_964492805.1 of uncultured Candidatus Saccharibacteria bacterium. Lineage (GTDB taxonomy): Bacteria > Patescibacteriota > Saccharimonadia > Saccharimonadales > Saccharimonadaceae > Nanosynbacter. The sequence continues at coordinate 5,335 of CAZBLG010000032.1, read as the reverse complement.
GTGATACGAGCTTTGGTGAGAACTCCCAAGGCCAGCGGGTGTTGCGATTTACCTTCTCGTTCACCTATCCTGATGAGCTATTTGCAGTTTCCGATAGCGCGGTGACTATCATTACTCCAGAGGGCAGAATTGATGTAACAGACTCCAGGCTCCGGGTTCCGGAAAGCTTATTTAGTCGACAAGCCGACGACATAGACGAAGAGAGGGGCTTAAATGGCCAATAATGACGCAGCTTTAAGAAAGCGCCAGCAGATCGATTCGTCAAAGCGAACAATGTTTATCGCCGTGGCGATAGTGGCTTTTGCATCGGGCATCGCCCTGGTGGTATCGTTTTTCCTAGTTAAGCAAATTTTCTTTCACTCAGAGGTGATTGGCGAAAAACAAGCAACGATTAACACAATTAGACAAAATATCACTACGGCTGATGAGCTTAAAGACAACATACGAGTACTTGATGCAAATGAAGCGCTAAATTCCGTGCGCACCAGTGATGATAGTAGTGCGCTTCAGGTGATTTTGGATGCACTACCGGCTGATGCCAATGCAGATGCCCTAGGTGCGTCTTTGCAGGTGCGGTTTGCAGGGGCAACCGGTGGAGTGACTATCGAGAGCTTAACAGTTGACTCGAGGGTAGATGGCGGTGAAGCGTCCGTTGAGCCACAGACGGATGAAGCAGATCTAGAAAGTCCGAGCATTGATTTTAGTATGAGGGTTTCAGGCTCGGCTGGGGCGCTTAAGGAGCTACTAAGTAGATTTGAGAGATCAATCAGGGTGATTGAAGTAAGCTCAATCGAAGTTCAAGCGGGTGATGGCAGTTTGGTGATGAGCCTGAGTGGACGAGCCTACTACGAGCCGCCTCAAACAGTAGAAATTGGAACTAAGGTGGTGAAACCATGAAAAAAACCGATATTGCAATGATAATTCTTATCGCCGGTGTTGGGGTATTGATCGGCTATCTTATCGCGGTTAATATTTCCCTTTTGAAACTACCGGAAGATGGAGTGAAGGTCCAGACAATGCGCGAAATTTCCCCGGAAGTAAAAGAGCCAAGTGATCAAGTGTTTAATTCCCAGGCTATCAATCCTACCGTCGAGGTTGTGGTGGGAAGCGGTGGCGCTAATTAGCACACTGGGAGGGCTGCTATGGCGCTGTTAACTGATGATATTTTAGATAAACTACAAAAACTATTGGTAAATGAGGGTTTAGTTGAGCAATCAGTGCTTGACGATGCCAATAAGCGCGCCACTGCAGCCGAGAAGCCACTATTTTCGCTTCTGGCCGAGGAAAATATTCTTGATACGGAGCTATTGATACATGCAGTAGCGCAAGTATCCGGGGTGCCGTATGTAAACTTGACCAATAGTTTTATCGACCAAGATGTTTTGAGCCTATTGCCACCAGATATCGCTGAAAGGTTCATGGCAGTGCCGTTGGCTGAGGTTCAAAATCGCCTAGCTGTGGCGATGATCGATGCCAACAACGTTCAAGCCGTCGACTACCTATCAAACCGCATACAACGGCCAATCAAGGTGTTTATGGCGTCTGATGCCAGCGTGCGGCACGTACTTAGCCAGTACAAGACAGACCTCTCGTCAGTCAGTGTGGCCGCTGAGGCATCCCAGCAAGAGGCGCAGGCCGAGTCAGCCAAAGATATAAAAACGATCGTTCAGGACTCGCCGATTTCAAGGGCTCTGAGTACAATTTTAGAATATGCAGTTAAGAGCAATGCCAGCGACGTACATATCGAACCTCTGGAAAAAGCGCTAAAGATTCGCTGCCGGGTTGATGGGGTGCTTAGAGAAATCATGCAGCTGCCAAAAAGTATTGAACCAGCGCTGGTTAGCCGTATAAAAATTTTGTCTAACTTAAAAATTGACGAGCATCGCATACCCCAGGACGGTCAGTTTGCGGTAGAGGTAGCGGGCAAGGAGGTTGATCTACGTATTGCGATCAGCCCAGTGGTTTGGGGTGAACAGGTGGTGATTCGTCTGCTCGATAAGTCTGGTAGCTCTTTCGCGCTTGAGGACATGGGCTATGCCGGCCGAGCTCTTAGGGCTATTCGAAAAGGTATTAAAAAGCCAAATGGTATGATCTTAACCTCAGGTCCTACTGGATCGGGTAAGTCAACCAGCCTATATGCACTGATCAAAGAAATTAAAGACGACTCGGTTAACATCGTGACACTGGAAGACCCGGTTGAGTACAAGATCGATGGTGTTAATCAAATTCAGGTAAATGCCGAAGTGGGATTGACGTTTGCCTCTGGGCTTCGTTCAATTTTGCGTCAGGACCCCGACATTGTAATGGTTGGTGAGATTCGTGACAGTGAAACTGCCAATTTGGCGGTGCAGGCAGCACTGACTGGGCACTTAGTGTTCTCCACACTTCACACCAACTCGGCTGCCGGAGTGTTGCCACGCCTGCTCGATATGGGGATTGAGCCGTTTTTAATCGCCTCAACCGTCAATACCATCATCGGACAGCGTCTAGTTAGAAGAGTTGCCCCTAAGCGTGATGCCTATCAGTCGTCGCCACTGGAGACTGAGACGATTCAAGCCACAATAGGTCATATTTTGCCAAAAAATCAGACCGATGCAATTACCGTTTCTCAGGACTTAGGCTATAAAGACTTGCCTCTTTCGGGTCAAAACGCTTATACTTTAGTCAAGGGTCGCGATACACCACAAACCCCCAGGGGTTATAGCGGTCGAGCCGGCCTGTACGAGGTGATGGACGTCAACGAGGAGATTCAAAACCTCATCGTCAAACGAGCTACCAGCGCCGAAATTCAGCGCCTAGCAATTGCCCAGGGTATGATTACGATGCGCCAAGACGGCTACCTCAAGGCACTTGGCGGACTAACGACGCTTGAGGAGGTGAATCGTGTGGCAGCAGATACAGCATAAGGGAGGGAATATATGAATCAGGGCCTAAGAATAGAGATTTTACTTGAAGAGGTGGTGAAAAAACGCGCCTCTGACCTTCATATTCAGGTTGGCCTACCGCCAATGTTGCGTGTTGACGGCTCACTAATGCCAGCCTCAGGTACTCAGCCGCTTGATGTTGCAGCGGTTGAACAGCTAGTTTTTCAGATTTTAGACGAAGATCAGCGCCAAATCCTCCTCAAGGACAAAGAGTTTGACTTTAGCTTTGCTTTTGGTAACCTGGGACGGTTCCGTGTTAACGCTTTTCATGAGCGGGGCAATATGGCAGCGGCACTCAGGCTCATTCCCAATGAAATTAAATCAGCTGTCGAGCTGGGTATGCCGCCAATTGTTAGCACGTTTGCTGACTTTCCCAGGGGTCTAGTGCTGGTTACTGGCCCAACGGGATCGGGCAAGTCAACCACGCTGGCGGCGCTGGTCGATAAGATTAATTCCGAAAAATCACACCACATCATCACCATCGAAGACCCAATTGAGTTTACTCACAAGTCAAAGAAGTCAGTGGTTGTTCAGCGAGAGGTCCACTACGACACCTATTCATTCTCGGCAGCTCTTCGCTCAAGCCTGCGTCAAGACCCCGACGTAGTGCTAATTGGTGAGATGCGTGATCTCGAGACGATTTCGGCGGCCATTACTATCGCTGAAACTGGACACCTGGTATTTGCGACGCTTCACACCAACTCAGCGGCGCAGTCGATCGATCGTATGATTGACGTTTTTCCACCCCATCAGCAGGCTCAAATTCGCGCTCAGCTGTCGAATATCCTCATGGCTATATGCTCTCAGCGCCTTATCCCAGCAATCGGCGGCGGTCGAGCTGTGGCGGCCGAGGTGCTAATAGCCAACCCAGCGGTACGTAACATCATTCGTGAAGGCAAAAGCCACCAGCTCGACGCAGTTATTCAAACCGGAGCTGACCAGGGTATGCAGACGATGGATAGAACACTGGCAGGTATGGTTCAGAGTGGCACGGTGACTTACGACAATGCCCGTGAGTATGCAGTTGACTTGACGGAGTTTGAGAGGCTCATGAGAGGTTAAGGGTATGAACAAATATACTTACGAAGCACGAGATAGCGCCAGCAACAAAATCATCAAATCGACCATCCAGGCAGAAAGTGAAACTGCGGCAGCCAGAACACTCAACTCACAAGGGTTCGTACCCCTAAAAATTGAACTACAAGATGAAAAAGCTGGGCTACTGAAGCGAATTACTGGACGAATTACCTCTAAAGATAAAATTATCTTTACTCGTCAGCTAGCGACTCTAATTGGCGCTGGTCTACCACTGTCGCAAAGCATGCGCACGGTGCTTGATCAGACTGCCAATAAACAGATGCAGCAGATCATTCAAGAGGTGATTGCCGATGTTGAAGGCGGTAAACCTCTTTCGGAGGCGTTTGTTAAACACCCAAGAGTATTTGACAAGGTGTTTATCGCCCTAGTGTCCGCCGGAGAAGCCTCAGGTACACTTGATGAGGCACTGCAACGCGTGGCAGCTCAGCAGGAGAAGGATGCGGCGATGATGAGCAAAATCAAGGGCGCTCTGACATATCCAGTCATTGTACTGGCGGTTATTCTGTTAGTTATTGCATTTATGCTTTTAACCGTGGTCCCACAGGTAGAGAATCTCTACAAAGACCTCAACAAGGAGCTACCGTGGATCACCCAAATTATGGTAAATTCGGCGAACTTCTTTATTGATTTTTGGTGGCTGATATTAATTGTCATTGGTATTGGTGGATATTTCTTTGTCCAGTACCTCAGAACCGAGCCGGGCATTCGCAATATGGACCTGTTTAAGCTAAACGTACCGCTGTTTAGCGGGATGTTTCGGAAGCTATACATGGCTAGGTTTACCCGCACTGGCCAGACCCTACTCTCAACAGGGGTAGCGATGCTTGATATGCTAAGTATCACCTCGGATGCCATCAATAACGTTGTCGTTAGCGATGGAATTGATCGAGCGGCCGAAAAGGTCAAGGGTGGCAAGGCACTCTCCGCCTCGCTGAAAAATGAAGATTATTTCCTAGAAATGGTCCCGCAGATGATTAAGATTGGTGAACAGTCGGGTAAAATCGATGAGATGATGGGTAAATGTGCTCAAATTTACGAAGAAGAGCTAGACGAGGAGATCAGGACCATTTCGACAGCGATTGAGCCGGTACTGATGGTGGTGCTAGCAATTGTCGCTGGTGGTATGGTCGGGGCAATCCTCTTCCCAATCTATAGCCTAGTAAATGGCGTCGGACTATAGACAGCAGGGCGAGGGTGGTGTACTATAAGCTTAAGCGTCATAGCTTTGTTTTAGAAATTAAATAACAAAACCACTACACGGTCATAGAAAGGTGGAATACCATGACTAATCAACAGAAAAAAGGTTTTACAAT
>CAZBLG010000031.1:5186-7212 GCA_964492805.1 uncultured Candidatus Saccharibacteria bacterium | reverse complement strand
ATCTTCTATGAACCGCGCATCCCACCAACCATTAACCTGATTGAATAAAAAGTGATGGACGATACGGTCGCGAAAGTCAGCTGCAAATATCTCTCGCTTGACTGGCTTGTTGACGATAAATGCGGTTGAAGGCCGTGGCGCATAAGTTCGACTGTGAATTTCTCTTGCCAGTGCTAGCAGTTCAGTTTTGGCAATTTTATCAAAATCTATGACTTGCGGAGTCTTAGTCTTACCTAGCCGCGCCCGCCGATAGGCTCTGTTTAGCTCTCCGAGGAGCCACTCTCTACGCTCAGTTTGCATATCATACATCTCCAGAAACAATTTTTAATGGGAATCCAGTCGACTCGGCGGGTTCAGGGGTGGTCACCCCTTCACGCCATGCCTCGCTTTGTGGAATCCCAAAAATTAACCCCTCCGGAGTCTCCTCCGAGCCCTTGAGGTCTCGGAGTCAACCCCATCAGGCTTAATTTAAGAGACAGCGAACCCCGATGCCGTTGGCCCGAGTTATTCCATTTCCAGATGACAACGTACCAGGGGCGATATAGTTGGGGGTTAGGCCTAGGAAATAAGCTCCACTGGAGTTGCCGGGTTGTGCTGAACTTGACCACAATGGGCCGCTACTCCCTGTTTTATAGAATGAACCGGTCCACAAGCCAGCGTGCACCCCTTTGAATGCGCCTGAGATTGACCAAGCAGGCTGAGAAGGTCCGTCTGTCACATAGACCCCCGCCCCACCAAAAGAAACATCTAGCTGAGCGAACTCGCCCCCTGAGCCACCGGTCGGTAGCTTCCAGCCGGCTGGACAGATGGAATGTGGAGCGTTGCCAGTTGTTATTGAGCTAGTCGTCTCTCCAGCCGTAGCGGCACTCCAGTTGTAGAGGTAGCCGTAGTTAGTGCTTCCTGTGCCGGTGTCGCCAGGGACTGGGCCGTAGGCGCGTGGGATGTCAGAGCTACTTGAGCCAGAGGTTGTCAGCTGTGGCAGAGTGAAGTTGCTAGAGACGTTGCTATCGGCTGGCGTTAGGGCTATTGTTCCTGTCGTACTTCCTAGCTTGAGGTTGGTTAGCATCCAGCAGTTGCCATCAGCCAGTTTAGCTATTTCGTAGTTACGGGTAGTGCCACCACGAGTGTCAATGACAGTGTGGACAGCGTCTGAGTTGGTGCCAGTGTAGATAGGTAGAGCTGAGCACTGGGAGCTGGTGATGTTTTGGATGGGAGTGTTAGCGGCGATGGTGCCTCCGCCCCCGCTACCACTACCACCACCGCTCGGGTGTCCCGGACAGGAGCCTTCGCTAACTGTGCCAGAAGTGCTGGAGATGTGGTAGGACTTAGCATTGGAGCGTGAGGAGGTGGCAGTCAGACAGTAGCCAGTACCAAAGCCGGTTTGGTCGTAGTGGAAGGTGTTGCCAGAGCTAGACTTGGCGTTGGCTGGTAGGCCGCTTGGATAGGTGCCGGCTTCGGCGTGGATGAGTCCTAGTTGTTTAGAGGCATTGGTTAGGTCTGACTGTAGGGTGGACTCGGTAGCTTTGGTGGATATGCCGTTGTAGGCGACGATAGATATGGCTGCCAGGATGCCGATGACGACGATGACGATGAGGAGTTCGACGATGGTGAAGCCGGAGGAGCGACGAAACATCGGACTAGACCTCCCCTCGAAGGGCTTTCTGCCTAAGAGAGGGAGAGGGAGAGGGAGAGCTTGCTTTTTGTTTCATTTTGTGATATGATATATGCATGTCGTATTGCTCCGGCTTTTGTTTACTAATGATATAGCGTACTGCCGATACAGTACCATAAGCACCATCGGGCATACAAGTATTGACTAAGCAGACAAATAGCGCTACAATACTATAGACTTTAAATTAAACTAATGTAAAGCGAGTACACACATGGCATCACGATGCGAACTTACAGGCAAGGGTAAGCAGTCTGGCAACAATGTCAGCTTTTCTCTCAGGCGCACCAAGCGCTCCTTTAAGCCTAACCTGCAGAAAAAGACATTTGTTGTTGACGGTCAAAAGGTCACTATGAC
>CAZBLG010000031.1:0-5086 GCA_964492805.1 uncultured Candidatus Saccharibacteria bacterium | reverse complement strand
TTGGCTCTTCAGTTAGCTGCGAGTAATTTTGATGATACTCATTTGCTCTGGCACGTTAGAAGCACTTTTGATCTTGTGCTTAGGTCCCGCCTCGACTATTCCCACACTCAATTCACTAACAAACAGGTCGAACTCCTCCTGAGGAACTTCGTATTTAAGTGACGTATCGGCATAATGCACCGGTATGACAGCTCGTGGTTCAATCTGCCGAACCATAACAGCCGCATCGGTCGCATCCAGCGTGTATCCACCGCCACCAACTGGTATAACCACCATATCAACCACTCCGAGTGCCTCTAACTGATCTTCGCTAAGCCTGGGAGCAATATTGCCAATGATTGCCACCCTAACGTCACCGATGACCATACGATATATTGTTGCTTGATTGCCCTGCTCCTCTGTATCGATGTGGCGCCTGGCAGCTATTCCAGTTAAAGAAACGTCCGCAACCTCGTACTCGCCGGGACCCCTAAAGACTAGTCGCGACTTAGCACTTTTAGCCAAGAACCTGTCGTCGGTTAGAACCTGAATTCCACCGTCAATCGCCACATCACTGCCGCCGACATGCCCTAAGCCTGGGTCAAAGGCTATTTTTAGCTTTTTCGTTGTAAATACTACAGCGTTTGCACCCTTATATTCTATATCAAACATTTATTTCTCCTCCTTCTGCCCTGACAGTATTTGCTCGGTATCTACCAACACTGAGCATGCACCATTTATTATTTCAACGACAAACTTGTCTCTAACACTTAAGCGGTAGTAAAAATCATCGTAGGTCATTACTGTATAGTTCAGCTCGCGGCCCTCAGCTTTCTCTATTTTCTTGATCAGTGCTGTAACCTTCACCTTACTCATACTACCCACCAAGAGCAGGTCTACCGGACTGGCTGAACCTCGCACCAGCACACCAGCCGCCACAGCCAACTTCAGCCCTGAGAGTTTAGTTAAATCGAGAACCCATGATGGTCCTGTTTTGCCACTGGATTTAACTTCTTTTCGCGAGCCAGTGTCTGCAAAAATGTCACGAAGCGGCGGAAAATGCTCATACTGCTGATTTACGTTGTAGTAAAGTTTATTATCGGCACTGTCAGAGAAAATAATGCCTACAGAAAGCATATTCGCAAGCTCTCGACGCACTGAGTTTATCTGCTCGTCGATCAGCCTAGTGATTTCGCGCACATAAAATGATCGATCGGGATTGTTCATAAACAAATGAAGCAATTTTACCCTCGTTTTTGAACCAAATAATGCGTCAATCATGTTTATATCACCTCTTCTCCTACCTGGTTATTGTAACACAGTTATTCAACATCCGCCAAGTGAGTAGACAGATATTGTTCAGCTTGCTCTAGGGTGGCCCACATAATAAACGGGTTGCGACGTAACCAGGTTAGTTGACGCTTCGCCAGGCGCCAGTCTAGTGTGGCAAATTTTTCTCTTAAAGACTGCTCGTCAAGTTCGCCTAGTATAAATTGCCTGACTAGTGGGTAGATATTTCCAGTCATCGCCTCACTACCCCAGCCGTACTTTTCGCCCAATTTTGTTGCTTCTTCTACAACATTATTCAAAAATAATTGTTCAGCTCGCTGCTCTATTCTTGTTCGTAGTATTTGCTTATTTGTAGTAATTCCCACAACTATAGAATCTTCAAGCGGATGACTTCGTCTCTTAACATTTATGCTTTGGCGTTCAATTGCTCTAACCAAATGACGTTTGTTTTGAATATTTTCTGGTAAAGTAACGTTGTTTTCTTTACAATATGCCTGCAACTCACTTAGACTCTGTTGTTGTAGCTCTTGCCGAAAGACTTCATCGACCGGTGGGCCAAAGTTAAAGTCAAACAGCACGGCGTCTATGTATAGCCCCGTGCCCCCGACTAAGAAAGGCACACCTCCACGCTTGCGAATTGCGTCAATCTTACTAAGGGTATAGTCTTTAAAGTCAGCGACCGTAAACCGATCACCCGGCTCAACCAAATCAAGCCCCCAATGTGGCACTGCTGTCTGCTCCTCGGCTGAGGGCTTGGCTGTCCCAACATCCATACCCTTGTAGACCGTTCGGCTATCGGCACAGATAATCTCACCATTAAAGCGCTGGGCAAGCTTAATAGCTAGGGCCGTCTTGCCACTGGCTGTTGGACCAGCAATTACCACAAGTGGCGCTTCTTCTACTTTCGGTGCCACCTGAGCCTCTCAAAATCAATTACTTGATTGCTCTCGTCGCAGGCAATCGCCTCCTTCTCTAATAGTTGTCTCTGAACCTCTGTGCCACCCGGAAAACCTACCGCTAAACCACCGCGAGAGTTGACCAATCGATGCCAAGGTAAGTCTGTTGGGCCGCCGTGAGCAATATTGCCGACTATCCGTGCATAGTTAGGATATCCACACATCGCCGCCAGATCCCCATAAGTCGTCACCAGTCCCTCGGGTAGTTCCGACATCAATTCGTAAACCTGGCGCCTTAGACTAGCTGTGGGCAATCTGCTCAATGCGGCGCTCCACTTCTAGCCAGTCGCGACAGAAAACTACTCCGTCCTTAAGCCTATACTCCTCATTCCACGGGTACTCACCATATAAAATAGCACTTCCTGGCGCCATGCCGCATGCCAACGCATCCAACAAATGAGCGCCATTATCGTCTATTAGAATATCTGCTTTTACTTTTCGACATATTTCGCCTTTAGACCCTTTCCAACCTACAAAATCCATTGCCTTGAAAACTCCACTTAGCTTCCGGTTGAGCATCTGCTGAGTGAACTGACGCTCCTCGCCCTTGCGGGCTGTTACTAGGTGAAGCTCATGCACACTAGCCAGTCGACGCAAAACCTCAACGTCTGCATCACTTGGCGCGAGCATTTTGTATTCATCATTTTCGGTTAATTCATACCGACGGCGCCGAATCTCCTCTTCCTGGGCGCCCCATACCGCAGGGTCAGGGGTGTGCGCATCTTTCAAACCAGCCTTTGTACCATAGAGGTCATTATAGGCTCTGACGAAGTAAGGGGTTGTCGGCACCAGTACATCATCGCAGTCGACAGCTATCAGCAGTCGCCTCATGATAGATTCCTGATATAATCAGCCAGCTGATCAAACGGCACCTTTTCTTCACCGCCTTGGGTGCGCACACTTACTTCGCGCGATTCTTTATCTTTCGGGCCAATGATCAACTGTACCGGAATTTTCATGTTAGTCGCCTCGCGAATTTTTTTGCCCAGAGATTCATTGCGGCTATCCGTTGTAAATCTTACTTCATTATACTTAACTGGCTTCATCAGCACCACCTCTGATAATAGTGATGTGATTTCCTCAACATAGTCTAATACCGTATCATTTATAGTTAGGATCCTAACCTGCTCCGGTGCCACCCAAAATGGAAACCAGCCAGCCGCATGCTCAATAAATACACTCAAAAACCGCTCGATCGAACCCAGCAGTGCACAGTGAATCATCACCGGTCGAACCGTGCCACCATCCTCAGCCGTGTACTCCAGCCCAAATCGCTCTGGCTGGACAAAATCAAGCTGAATAGTTGCCACCTGGTGCTCACGGCCGATGGCATCGGTGGCCATAAAGTCAATTTTCGGTCCGTAAAACGCCGCTTCACCTGTCTGCTCAAAATAGTCCAATTGATTGGCCTCGACCGCACCCTTTAGCTGATCTTGGGCAGACTGCCAGAGCTCTGTATCACCCAAATATGCATCTGAATCGTCGCGATAACTCAAACGAACCCGTAGTTTCATGCCAATTGTGCCATATAGCTCACCCGCCGCCGCCAGTAGGTTATTAATCTCCTGGCCAATCTGATCTTGGCGGCAAAAAACGTGACTATCGTCTTGAGTTAAGGAGCGTACGCGATTAAGCCCACCAAGCTCACCGGTTTTTTCATCTCGGTAGTCGGTCGTTGTTTCTAGGTAGCGCACTGGTAAATCACGGTAGCTACGTGGCTTTGAAGTGTAAATCTGCGTATGGTGCGGACAATTCATCGGCTTTAGGGCCATTTCATCACTAGTTTCCTGACTAGTTACCAAAAACAGCTCATCGCCAAACTTCGCCCAGTGACCTGATGTTTCGTATAGTTGCTTCTTGGTGATGTGCGGAGTCCAAACCTTCTCAAAGCCATAACCTTGTCGAAGCTGGTTGGAATATTGTGCGAATAAATCACGAAGTACCGTACCCCGGGGCGTAAACATTGGCAGACCTACGCCGACCAACTGCGAGGTGGTGTATAGCTCAAGATCTTTACCTAGTTTGCGGTGGTCACGCTTCTTCGCCTCTTCAAGCATCTCCAGATGCTGATTCAGTTCATCCTTAGTCGCAAACGCCACGCCATATAGTCGCTGCATCTGAGGATTGTTTTCACTGCCCCGCCAGTACGCCCCGGCGACTCGCAGTAGCTTAAATGCACCAACTTCTTTAGTATTTGCCACATGCGGACCGCGACAAAGGTCAACAAAGTCCCCATTCTGATAAAATCCTACCTTATCTAGCGCAGCACCGGCCTCGGCAATCGTACCCATTTGATCTGCATCGAGATCCTTCGCCACAGTTGTACCGCTCCGCTTGAGGTCGTTTAGTAACTCCTCCTTATAGGGTTGGTGAGTATTTTTCGCCCACTCAATCGCCTCGTCAATCGGCATAGTGAAGTGCTCAAACTCCTGGCCCTCAGCTACAATTTGCCGCATCACTTTTTCAATCGTTGCGAACTCTTGGTCACTTACTTTCGTTTCACCTAGGTCGATGTCGTAGTAAAACCCATGTTCAACCACCGGGCCAATACCAAATTTTGCTCCCGGCCACAGTCGTCCAACCGCCGTCGCCATGATATGTGCCAAGCTATGGCGCATTGCGTATAGTTTTTCGTCGTTCATGCCCTTAAGTATAACACTTATTGCAACCCGCTCCCCTGTTTGCTATGATAGATGGTGTTATTGGGTGATTAGATCATTTGGAGAGCCTTCAGCGACTGATTTTGCGCCAGCGCTCTAGTTAAATGACCTATACCACTCTGTACCTTCCGAAATATATTTTGGGTGATTAGCTCATTTGGCTAGAGCGCCTCATTGACGTTGAGGAGGTGAGAGGTTCGA
>CAZBLG010000030.1:0-7405 GCA_964492805.1 uncultured Candidatus Saccharibacteria bacterium | reverse complement strand
GAGAATGCGATGCAAAAACAACTTTTAAGCCTTTTAAATTATCATCTCGACCTGTTTGATCAGTGGCAACCCGAGCTTGGCCGACCCTACGAAACACTCAAACGATTTTTCAAAATTTATGTTAGAGACTTTGACGGGGCGGCTGATATGCGAGCCGGTTTGATGAACACAAAATCCACAGATGAGGCCAGAGAAATCATCAAAAAAGCAGTCTAGCTAGACTGCTTTTTTAGAGTCAACGTAAGCTTAGTGTTTGCGCCGTCGACGCAGCTCAGCAACCTTGAGCCGCACCATGTGTCGATCGACTAACTGGTGCGCCTTTTCGCGCTCAACCTGATCACTAGTCTCATCGCGCTGCTTTATAGCACGCTCAAGCGCCGCCTTTGTTTCAGCTTCGATGATCTCATCGCTATGCTCAGCCTCATCGACCAAGATTCGAATAAAATCATACGAAATCTCAACCACACCGCCAGAAATCGCAAAGTACTCGACCTTGTCGCCATCTTTTTCATAGGTAGCGGCAATCACCCCAGCTCGGGCCAGAGTGACCAGCGGTTCGTGTCCTGGAAAAATTGATATCTCACCATCGACCGTCGGAATATTAGCCGAATAAATCGGCTGATCAACCTTTACGCCCGTCAGTGTTATCAGTTTAAAGTCCATTATTTAGCCTTTTTGCTACCCTTGGCATCGCGCGCCAACTGATCTTGAAGTGTACCCTGAACCATGTAGAACCAGTTTTCTGGCTTGTCATCGTATTTGCCAGCCAAGATATCCGAAGCGTCGCGAATGGTATCCTCAAGCTTCACATAAACTCCTGGATCGCCAGTAAACTTCTCGGCCACATGGAACGGCTGAGCCAAGAAGCGCTGAATACGGCGAGCACGAGCAACTGTCTGCTTTTGGTCGTCTGATAGCTCTTCCATGCCCAGAATTGCGATGATATCCTGAAGCTCCTTGTACTGCTGAAGCACCCGCTGAACTTCACGAGCCACTCGGTAGTGCTCATCGCCAACCACTTCTGGATCAAGCGCACTAGAGTTCGAGTCAAGCACGTCAACCGCCGGATAAATACCAATTTCAGTCAGCGCGCGGTTCATCACAATCGTCGCATCAAGGTGAGCAAAAGTTGTCGCCGGTGCTGGGTCAGTCAAGTCATCAGCTGGAACGTAAACTGCCTGAACTGAAGTGATCGAACCCTTCTTTGTTGAAGTAATTCGCTCCTGGAGCGCACCCATCTCCTGCTGAAGGTTTGGCTGATAACCAACCGCTGAAGGCAAGCGACCAAGCAGGGCCGACACCTCGGCTCCAGCCTGGGTGTAGCGGTAGATATTGTCAATAAACAGCAGTACGTCCTTGCCGTCATCACGAAATGCCTCAGCCATAGTCAGACCAGTCAAAGCTACGCGAAGTCGGGCTCCAGGCGGCTCATTCATCTGGCCAAAGACCAGTGAAGTCTTGTCAAGAACCTTGGCCTCTTCCATCTCATAGTAAAGGTCGTTACCCTCACGGGTTCGCTCACCAACACCGGCGAAAACTGAGTTACCAGAGTGAAATTTCGCGATGTTATTGATAAGTTCGGTGATCAGAACAGTTTTACCAACACCAGCACCGGCAAATAGTCCGGCTTTACCGCCCTTGGTTAGCGGGGCGATAAGATCAACTACCTTGATGCCAGTTTCTAGGATCTCAGTCTTGTTTGACTGCTCAGAAAGAAGTGGGGCAGGGCGGTGAATTGGGGCCGTAGCGCCTTTTGGTTGAGGCTTTTCATCGATCGCCTCACCAATAACATTGAACATTCGACCTTGGGTCTCCGGGCCAACTGGCACCCGAATCGGGCTACCGGTCGCCGAAACTGAGTCGCCCCTGGTTAGGCCGTCGGTCGAGGCTAGAGCGATTGTCCGCACAATATGCTCATCAAGGTGCTGGGCGACTTCTAGCACTAGTACACCATCTTCACGCCTCACTTCAAGTGCGTCATTTAGTGCCGGAAGCTCCTCGTCGACGAACTCAACGTCAACCACCACGCCGACAACTTGTATAATTTTTCCTAACTTACTACTCATCAATCACTCCTTCTATTTCTATTGGCCTAGTCAGCCTTTTGAGCTGCTGCTATTAATGTCATTAACTGTCGATTTACTATCGCCGCTTGGCGGGCAATCTCGTCGAAAAACGGCGTCTTTAGCAGGCCGACATCGTGCGATATAAACAAGCAGTTTTGAAACTCAATCATCGATGCATTGGCCATAACAAAGAACTTTAGTCGCTCTGACCTAGAGACGGCAGCGCTGCCTTCGGCGAGGTTGGTAGTGATCGATACGGCCGACCTTTGCAGTTGGCTCTTGAGGCTAAATTCTTCCTCAGCCGGAAATTTCTGCAAAAATCGATACGTCGTCAACACTAATTTATGACCCTCTTGCCAGGCTTTTGATTCGGTAAAGTTCTTTGGTTTTGATCCTTGCATGTTACTACTCCTTCTTACAATTACTGCGACATCGCCTGAACGCCGCCCGATATTTCTGCTAGCTCCTGGGTGATGGCGCCTTGACGGGCTTTATTCATCTCCAGCTTTAAATCATCAACTAAATCGTTCGCGTTATCGGTCGCATTTTGCATGGCCAGCATACGCATACTGTGCTCTGAGGCGCGCGAGTCAAGCAGTACCTGAAACAAGTTAGCGCCAACTATTCGACTAACCACCGCGTCCAACACCTCCTCGGTGTTTGGCTCATACTTAACTTCGTTTTTCGGCTCTGGATCGTCACCAGGATCGCTAGAAATCGTCGTACCGGCCGGAAGCAGCCTCTTCCACTGAGCTTCTTGAGATATACTGCTGAAAAAATTCGTATAGACCATAGTCGCGGCATCAACTTCGCCCTTGGCAAACATATCAATCGACGTGTTGAGTATGGTTTTGAAAGCCACTCCAGCAGGACGGTCAGGCATATCCTCATACGAACCGACCACCTCAACGTCTTTTAGGCGAGTGGCGAACTGCGAAGCTTTGCGTCCGACAGCCAGAGTGATATTGTCGATACCACGCTCCTCATCACGACCCAAAAGTTCAAGATATTTCTTAAAGACATTGCTGTTATAGGCACCGGCTAGGCCTTTGTCGGCCGCTATAAATATAATTAACCGCTTTTTTATGGTCCTGCGGATAAACAGTGGGTGCTCGCTAGTGGCAATATGCGCTGCCAAGTTAGCCAGGAGCTCGTTGCCGGCCTGGGCATAGGGTGCTGAGGCTTTGGTAGACTCTTGAGCGCGGCGCATCTTGCTGGCAGCTACCATTTGCATGGCACGAGTAATCTGCTTGGTGTTAGAGACCGAGCGGATGCGTGATTTTAGCTGCCGAGTACTTGCCATGCCTTAGCCCTCAAAGCCTTTCGCGACCTTTTTGGTTACTTCATTGATGACCTTTGTCTGCTCGTCAGTTGGCTTATCGCCCTTGTTTAGCTGGCGCATGGCGTCTTTGTGGTCTTTCCAAAGTCTTGTTAATAGAGAGCTTTGAGCTTCTTTGATTGATTCGACAGAAACATTATCAAAAGCACCGCTAGTCACCGCATGAATACTGACGTACTGCTCCCAGATGCCCATTGGCTGATACTGTGGCTGCTTCAGTAGTTCAGTCAGGCGCTGACCACGGTCGATTTGTGACTTTGTCGCACTATCAAGATCGGAGCCAAACTGGGCAAATGCCGCCAGCTCCCTAAACTGTGAAAGTCCCAGCTTCAAGTTGCCACCAACTGACTTAATGGCCTTGGTCTGAGCCGCACCACCAACACGTGATACCGAAAGACCTGCTGAGATAGCTGGGCGAATGCCTTGGTAAAACAGGTCAGTTTCAAGGAAAATCTGTCCGTCGGTGATTGAAATAACGTTAGTTGGAATATAAGCGGAGATATCACCAGCTTGCGTTTCAATAATCGGCAGGGCAGTTAGCGAACCAGCACCAAGGCTATCAGAAAGTTTAGCTGAACGCTCGAGTAGGCGAGAGTGTAGGTAGAAAACGTCACCTGGGTAGGCTTCGCGTCCTGGCGGGCGACGAAGTAGTAGTGACATCTGTCGATAAGCGACGGCGTGCTTAGTCAAATCATCGTAGATCATAAGTGCGTGCTCGCCCTTATCACGGAAGTACTCGCCCATGGCAGTACCGGCATATGGTGCGAGGTAGAGCAGGGAGGCCGCATCAGAAGGACTGGTAGCGACGATGATCGTCTGGTCCATCACACCTTCTTCTTTGAGCCGATCGACTAGCCGAGCAACCTTTGAAAGCTTTTGGCCGATGGCAACATAGACATTTATCACACCGGTCTTTTGCTTGGCCTGGTTGATCATCGTATCGATTGCTAGGGCAGTCTTGCCAGTTTGGCGGTCGCCAATAATCAACTCGCGTTGACCCCGACCAATCGGGAACATCGCATCGATCGCCATAATTCCTGTCATCAATGGCTCGTGAACTGACTTTCGTCCCATCACGCCAACTGCCGCTCGCTCAACTGGACCACGCTGCTTGGTCTTAAGCTCTGGCCCGCCATCAAGTGGCCGACCAAGCGGGTCGACTACTCGACCCAAAAGCTCGTCGCCAACCGGCACATCTAGTACCACGCCTTTTCGACTAACTTTTGCGCCAGCCTTAACTAGCGTCTCACCACCCAAAATCACTGCACCAATTTCATCTTCCATGAGGTTTAGCGCAAAGGCCTCAACCGGACCATCGCTTGATTCGATCTCAAGCACCTCGCTATAACCAGCCTTGCTTAGACCATGCACCCAAGCCACACCGTCGCCAACACGAACCACGACGCCAACGTCTTCGAGCCCCTCAGAGCTTTCCAGACGAGCAATCGCATCACGCAGATTTTTTGATAATTCCGTTACGTCTATCTTGCTCATACTTCTCCTCTATACTTTCATTGCCTTTAAGGCCGCCAGTTTCGCCGCCACCGTTTCATTTAGCATGCGCGTTGGGGTGCTGATTTTGACCCCACCGATTAGTTCCTTGCGGACTATTTCACGAATATGCACTGTTTTGCCTTCAAACATCTTAGAGATCCGCGCCCGAACACTGTCGTCAATCGGCTGAGCTGACTCAACAGTCACAACTACCTCACCTAGGATGGCCAGCTGATTCTCAATATCCCGCGCCAAAATATCCGCCTCGCGCACTCGTCCATCATCTATCAGCAGCGCCGCTAGCTCCTCAATCACCGAACCGTCACCCTCAACCAAGCGCTGAGCGACGTGAGTTGCTAGTGTTCGACGCGACAGGCGGCTAGACATTAGTTAGCCCCCTTGAGAGCTTTCTTAATTAAAGCGCTGTCTTTCTTTGCATCGATCTTCTCTTCGAGCACTTTACCGGTAGCCATAGCCACCAGCTCCAGCGCTTCAGACTGCAGAGCCTTTTTGGCTCCTTCAATCTCTTTAGAGATCTCATCTTTTGCTGAGTCGATCATCGCCGCAGCTTTTTTCTCAGACTTGTCGTGCATCGCCTCGGCCGCTACACTGGCTTCTTCGCGAGCTGTTGCAACGATTTCCGCCGCTTCTTTCTTCGCCTCGTTTAAAAGCTCTGCCGTGCGCGCTTCAGCCTCTGCCGCATGCCGCTCAGCCTCCATCGCCGCATCGGCGCTAGCCTTGACTGACTCTTCGCGCTTATCAAGCATCGATACTAGCGGTGGATAAACAAACTTTTTCAAAAAAGCTAGAAGTATCAAAAATGCCAATACTTGCAAGCCCAAAAGCGTCCAGTCAATACCTAGTGCACTGAATAAGTCAGCACTAGGCTCCTCGGTAGCCGCAACGATTTGCAATTGTTTTGTTATATATTCCACTTAAATACCTTTTTGAAAAATTACATAACTCGACCAACGATAGCGACGATAAAGCCGATGATCGCTAGTGCGTCAATGAACGAAATACCTAGGATCATCATTGTCCTCAGGTCGTTGATTTTTTCAGGATTTCGTCCTGCTGCGTTCATTGCCGCTGCTCCGACTAGACCTGCACCAATCGCTGCAAAAGCTGCTGGTAGGGCGTATGCTAGTGAAAATGCCAAATGTTCCATATTGTTATATCTCCTTATAATTTATTTAACGTTTACTTAATTTAATCATTCTCCGCCTGCAATTTTCGGTACAAGAGCAGGAGAACGAGCGCCTTCGGGGGCCTCCTCACCATGATGGTTGAGGCCAAGAGAAATAAACACCACTGTAAGCATGAAGAATATATACGCCTGAATACCGCCGATGAACAGCTCGAACAGGTAAAACGGCTGCAGGGCAAGAGGGGAGACGAACTGGGTCAAGTAGGCGATCATAATCAACAGCACCTCTCCGGCTAGGACATTTCCAAACAGACGGAAGCTTAGGCCAAGTAGCCTTGAAAACTCGGCAATCAACTCTAAGATTCCCACAAAAGCCATGATCGGGTCTTTGAGGGGGTTGAAGAAGTATCGTCCGAGGTTTCCTTTGAAGCCCATATACTTAACGGCGTATATTTGGGCGGCGACGATGGTCACAATTGCCAGGGCAAAAGTCATATTGAGATCGGCCACAAGTGGGCGAAACAGCGGAGTTTCACCAACAGTGATTGAGCCGACGATCGGCAAAATACCCATCCAGTACTGGGCAATGACAAAGAAAAATATAGTTATCGCTAGTGGGGCAACCTTTTTGGCCCATTTCTCCTCAGGGATAACCTGTTTAACCGTGCCGTATAAGCCTTCAAAAGTCCAAGTAGCTAGGCGAGTAGCGAAGTTTGGCTTTTTTTTGCCAAGCACCACTGCCCGAGTGCGCATGAGCAGCCACACTAAAACAATTAGCCCTAAAACTCCCAACATGTGAGAGTTGGTGATGCTGACTCCGCCTAGAGAAAACACTTCCTCGGCCTTGACCGAAATATGCGGACCAGCGGCTGCGAAAAGCCCAAACACTACTTAGACTCCCGTCGTGACTTAATGCCAGAAACTTGCTTCTTTACTAAAAGATAAGACCCTAAGCAACCAATGACTATTCCGGCCACCATCAGCCACGGCTTAGTCGCTGACTCTCCATCGGCTGTCAAAAAGCGGGTGTCTGCCCAAACCCCAAGCAGGGTAAAGCCAACGCTTGGCACAAACATCCGCCAAGTGGTATCGCCAATTGTCGCTAGCAAAAGCCCAACCGTCTCCGGTTCAGGCGATTTTTTGCCATCAGAAATAGGTCTTTTACTCTCCATTCCTTCTATAATACCATTATTTACCGTATACTGGCAAGAGTATTATGCCTCGTAAAAACCACTCAAAGCGCCGACGAAAAACGCTAGATATAGCGTACCACACACCAGATATAGCGCCCACGCTACATATGGTGTGTCGTCAAAAACGTCGTTTTCCGACTGAAAAACAGGCGCTCGATGGGGTAGA
>CAZBLG010000029.1:0-7512 GCA_964492805.1 uncultured Candidatus Saccharibacteria bacterium | reverse complement strand
TCAACACCAAATCATGCGCTGGGACGTATTTGAGCTCATCTACTCCAAACCCTCGCTTAAACACACTAACACCGTAAAAGCGATGTTTTGTATCGTTCTCATCAACTATTCCCCAGAAACTATACCTACCAATGCCTCGCTCGCGAGCATCGCGCATGGCCTGCATATGAAGCAGCGGTGCGCCAGACAGCTTGGTGCCGAGCTCGGTGCTCACGCCGTAGTGATATGAGACTTCGTTGCCGTAAAATATCATGAAGTTTTGCGCTAAGATTTCACCCTCATGGCGCGCTGTATAGAGAACGGCTGAGTCATCAGCTGCAAATGCCGCAAACTGTTTCTTCAAGAAGTCCTCACTAAAGTGCGTAAAATCATGGCGCCTAGCGGTCTGTAGCTGGATCTGATAAAACTCGGTGATGTCTTCAGGGTCAGTGCTGGTTTCAACTGTGATATTATTTTTCTCGGCCTTTCGCAGTGCCCTTCTGAGTCGCTGGCGCATGCCTTTTAGCAGCTCTTCTTCAGTTTTTTGAAGATCTAACACCCCAGCATGCTCAACACTCAGGTAGTACGGTGCTTTTTTAAATCCAAAATCTTCAAACATTTTTAGATTTTGCTCAGTCCGCTCAAGCTGTGGTCGAACCCTGACAAACACGCAGTTGTGGGCTTTGGCCTGCTCGCGCATGTCATTGACCAGCATGCTGGCTGGGCCCTCTAGGCTCCAGTCAACAATCGGTCCACCAGCAATCGACAGGTGTCTGCCCCGCCTAGCTGTTTCAACCACGCCCTCATAAACTCCAATTAGCTCACTGTCACGGTAAATTCCTCGGCGAACTACTGTTTTGCCCCGTGAAATATAAAACTCACCCCACTGCCACGAATGCAAAAAATTTGCTTCTGGATGCCTAGTGACGAATTCGTCCCACTGCTTTTTATCTATTACGTCTTTAATGCTCATAGTCCTCGTCTCTTTCTTCTGATGGTTTCTACTGTCCAGTTGATAGCATATCTGAGTGGCTTTAGGACAATATCGTGTGCTGGCACAAGTGTTACGTCCCTACCGCCAAAGCCTCTCTTAAAGGTGGTTACGCCGGCGTAGCGATGGTTGGGGTTGTCGGTATAGGAGATACCCCAAAAATTGAACCGACTGCAGCCTGCTTGCTTAGCCTCTTGTACCGCCCGCCAGACTACACCGTATGCGCCGGGCTCCTTGCGGGCTTCAATAGTCGAAGCGGCTTCGTAGTAGTCAGCCTCTTCACCAGAGTGGATGACAATTGCCAAATTTAGCAATCTCTCATCCTTGGAGGCTCGGTATATCCTCACTTGATCGCCAAATTCGCTCCGTAGTGCATGAAAAAACTTGCGCGGTGACTGCACGAAATGATGCCTTTTGGCCGTATCCATCTGAATGTTATAAAACTCATTAATATCCGCCTCGGTTGGCACCCATGATTCTACCACCAGACCCTTTTTCTCAACCCGCCTCACTTCATAGCGAGTCTGGCGACGCATACCAGCCAATAGCTCCTGTTCGCTGGCGTCAATATCAAGCAAATTGGTGTGTTCGGCGTGAAGGTGCATCGGCGCCCGACGAGCACCAACTTGAGTTAGCGTCGATAGGATACTTTCAGACTCCTCCACCTGTGGGCGCAGGCGAACGAACACACATTTATGCCTTCGAGCAAGCTCACGCAAGTGTTGCGCTACCTGTGTCGCCAGTTCGCCACTAGACCAGTCGATAATCGGCCCGCCTGGCACCTCCAGGTAACGACCACGCCTGGCATCCTTAATAATTCCCGTCCAAGCACCGACGTATTTTCCGTCTTTTTTTACAGCACATCGCACCACTTCGTGGCCGAGCGATTTGTGAAGCTCGCCCCACTGCCAAGACTGCAGAAAGTTAACCTCTGGATAATTTGTCAAAAAAACTTCGTAGCTGATTTTATCAGTTGCCTCGACTAATTCCATGGCTCTGCTTCTTTCAGGACAATTTGGCTAATCAACTCAATATCTTCGTCTTTGACCAGCTGGTGAGTTGGTAAATTCAGAACATGCTGCACCACATCAGATACTACCGGGAAGTCTTTTTCTGGAAAATCTACCAAATGGTACAGACGCTGAGGCGAAACCGGTAAGTCATACCAAATATCCTCGACGTAGTATCCGGCGGCTTTTAGTGCTTTGACCACTTCGTCTCGGTTGGCCACCAGTAGTGACAGCCTGACGCCGTTAGTGCTCCGATTCGTCGACAAATGCGCTAGTTTTTTGAGATATTTCTGTTGTTTGGCCAATCGACTAGCGACTATCTCATCGAGTTTTTCCATCTGCGATAAAGCCAGTCGGGCCTGCCAGTGCGGCAGCTTCAGGCTTGAATCTGCCTTGCCGTCAGCCGAACGAACCGCTATTTTCAGTATGTAAACGGCCGCATGGACATATTTACCGAGACCAATCGGAGATAACTTTCGTATTGTCCAGCCAATTGGCGGATGTATCCGATCCCTCAGCTGCTGAATAGACCCCGGCAGCCTGACTGGCGGCCTCAGGGCGACTGATACTGAATCAGTTCGAATGACTAGCGCGCCCCCGTTAACTGTATCGAGAAATTTGTCCCGACCAAATGACAACATGGTGTAGTCTCCCACCGTGCCAACCTCTCGTCCGTCTGCATATTTAGCGCCGACTGAGTGGGCTAAATCCTCAATCACCCTGACACCCGCTTCTTTGGCTAGCTTCATAATCGACTCGATATCTAGTGGTATGCCGACGGTATTTTGAACGATAATTGCCTTTAGCTGATGTTTTTTTAGAGTTTGGGCTAGGGTTCTCTCATCAAACTGAAGTGACTTTGGTGAAATATCAATATACACCACCTCACAGCCTGCTTGCCTAACGGCATCTACTACGCTATAGCAGGTCAGAGAAGTCACCCCAACCTTGCCGCTACCCCCCGTTGCCAGGCGAACCGCTGCAGTAAGAGCCCCCCTGCCCTTCGAGAATAACAATGCTTTCTTTCCCTCATAACGGTCAACTAGTAGTTTCTGTAATTTCCCAGCATCAGCCTTTCGGCCGATCGAAAAGAGGTGCCCAAACGCCTGTTTAGCAGTGTAATTAGAGCTCATCGACAAAAACAACATTTTAAAGCTCCTCCAAAATTGCTTCAGCCAACTCGTTCGGGTGAGTGATGTACGGTGCATGCGCCCAGTCCTCAAATGGTCTGAGTTCAGCGTTTGGTAGCTCACTGGACATTTTTACCCCTTGAGCCAGTGGTGTCACTCTATCTTTTTTACCCCAGAGAATAACCGTTGGCGTGTTTATGTCACTTAGGCTGAGCCGAGCATCACTCTGTAGCATATTATCTAGGGTCATTTTCATATTCTCCGGTGCCTTGTCGTAGTCACTGCCGCCAATCAGCCGATAAACCACCTTGCGCACCAATGGGATATACTTCAGCGGCCGGAGCACGCGAGCGCCAAGTTTAAACATCCGCCTTTTTAGCGACACCTTCTGATCACTAACATTAATCCCAGCGCTATTGAGTAGTATTAGTTTTTCAAAACTACCCGGGTATTTCTTTAGATAATTAAGCGATATGCGACCGCCGTTGGAGTGGCCTAGTACAGTTGGGCTCTCGACCCCCTTCAGCTGGCCGCCTAGCCACTCAACGTAGCCATCAACACCCCAAACCTGATCGCTCTCACTGGTAAGCCCGGGTACGCGTAGCTGCGTCACTTCAACGCCTTTAGTGCGAAGGATTGATGCAACTGCAGTCCATGGCTCTATCGTGTAGGTCCAGCCGTGGATAATTACAATATTCTTACTACTCATCTGACTAACCCCCATTTTGCTCGACGAGCCCGGGCCGCTGGCTCCTGACGAGGTAGTTTGGCCGCGTCGTCTGGATCTGCGAGCAGATATTCAACTACACCCTCGAGGTACTGACTACCCTTAAACACCACAGTTTCTTGCCCCTGCAGTTCTTTTTCTAAATACTTAGCGGCGTCCTTCGGATGAAGAAAACTCACCGTCTTCGCCTGGTCCATCACCGGGTAGGCATGCTGCTGCGTCCGCCTGCCAACTAGAACATAGTGATCAAAGTCAGCAGACTTTAATATCTCGCCCAATTTTTCGTGTTCCGCCGCTTCCGCCTCACCCTGCTCAACGATATCTCCAATAACAATCCACTTCTTCTCAGCCACCATGTTTTTATATAGATTAACTATCGACTCAACACTGATTAAATGAGCGTTGTATGTACTATCGATGAGTTTAACGCCATTTTTACCTTCGAAAAAGTTGCTCCGTCCAGGTGGTTGCACAAAATTCGAAAGATCACTAACTACCGGCTCATTTAAGTAGCCTGCCAACGCCCCAAGCATGGCCAGCTGTGTATAGACCTCTTCGGGCATCGGCTCGCCAAATACGTACTTGATATCATTTACCGTAAGCTCGGTTTTATCAGGCCAGACCTGATAGCTCGTCAGCGCACTTCTTTTAATGGCCCTCGTTTTGACACTAAGTGGCTCTACCGCCTGGCTTATTTGATCGTTTTCTGCGTTATAAACCACCAATTCACTGGTATGCGCTGGCAGATGAGTAAATTCATGCAAGATTGCCGCGTCAACATTTTCAAATAACCCCTGTCTCACCTGTTCATCGTAAAACACCGCATGAGTGCGTCCGACACTAACCCACAGCGTAACCTCTGGTTTAAGCCATGAAGCCAAAAACTCAGTTTCGCGTGGCCGTTCGCCGTCAATCTCAACCACATAAAACTGCTGATTGTAACTAAACCAAATACTCCTGAGCGGCGCTGCTATAAACAGGTAGAGCCACTTAAGCCTCGACCCCCTCACCCCATCCATGCCGAGTAAATCAAAAGCTATTCCATAAGCGCTATTGGCATCGTGTGAATAGTGCGCCCGATCACCTAGCTGAACCTCTAGAAGGTTAAGCATCGTCGTCTTGCCAACCGAGCCAGTCACGGCTATCACCTGTGGCCGCCACCGCTTCAGGCTAATATTTGCCCAAAAGCGAAAATAGCGTGCAATCACAAGATATAGCCTCTTCTTCATTCTCGCAGTTGAAATCATTTACTAATAGTATACCACCCCTCTCTGTTTGCTGGATATGCCGAGCTTGGGTTCACTTTCTGCAAACTCACGTCTATAATCAACTCTAGTATGGCGAAAATTCACTTCAAATACGGTGCGATGAACAGTGGCAAAACGGACACGCTCATTAAGGCTGCCTACAACTATGAGGAACGCGGGCTAGGGGTACTGGTCGTAAAACCACAGGTAGACACTAAGGGTGGCGATCAGATCACTGCCCGTGGCGGACATAGTCGTCTGGTCGACATCCTTGCCGATGAGCAACTCGATTTAGCTCAAGAGATTGGTAAACGTGCAGCTATTGCCTGTGTACTGGTGGACGAAGCACAATTTCTCACACCCGACCAAGTCTCCCAACTTTATGAGGTTGCCAAGCAGCAAGATACTTCAGTTATCTGCTACGGTCTACGTGCTGATTTTCGCACTGAACTGTTCCCCGGTAGCCAGCGCTTGTTCGAAGTAGCTGACAATATCGAAAAGCTGCCGACGATGTGTTTTTGCGGCTCACAGGCTGAATTTAACACCCGAAAAGTCAACGGTGCGTATGTTTTCACCGGTGATCAAGTAGCAATTGATGGCGAAGATAAGGTTGAATACGACTCACTGTGTGGCAGCTGCTACGTCAGTGAGGGTGGGGTTATTTAGCGCCTAGGATCTCTTTGACTACTGCTGTATCATTCCATGGCAGTCGCTCGCCCATGACAATGCGATACTGCTCATGGCCCATGCCAGTGATTAGCACCATGTCGCCTTTTTTAGCAGATCCTAGAGCTCGTTCAATCGCTTCGCGCCGATCAGCCAGCTCTGTTGTCTTGGCACCTCCACCTGCTTGCTCAATTCCTTCACGAATCATATCGCGAATCACCTGCGGGTCTTCGTTATAGCTTTCCTCATCGGTCAAAAATATCCGATCGGCTTTTTTGGCAGCGATCTCGCCCATAATCGGCCGCTTGGTCTTGTCTCGATCCCCACAAGCGCCAAACACCAAGATGACTCTTCCCTTTGCGATACCCCGAGCCGCCTCAAGTAGCTTTTCCAGGGCATCCGGAGTGTGAGCATAATCAACAATCACATCGTAGTCCAGCCCCTCAGCCGCTCGCTCAAATCGCCCTGGCACCGCCTCTAAGTTAGCCACGCCCTCTTGGATATCTTCTAGCTTTACGCCTAATAGGTACGCCAAGGTTGTCGCCGCCACCATATTGTGGACATTAAACGCACCCGGCAGGGCCGTCGCCAGCTCCAAGTGTGTCTGGTGATCTAGCACCACATCGGCCTCGGTTCCTTTTCGGTACAGTTTGATGCGATTGATCTTTGCCTCAGCCTCCTCGTGCTCACCATAGGTCATCTTCTGCTCACCGGCCTCAAACTGGTCAAAATACTCAAACCACTCGTCATCGCGATTTAAAATAATAAACCGCGGCTTCAGACGAAACAATCTCGACTTGGCAGTGGCGTAAGATTCCATGGTTTGATGATAGTCCAGATGATCTTGGGTCAAATTGGTCATAATTGCCGCTTCAATCGGCACACCCTCAAGCTTGTATTGATCAAGTGCATGACTCGTCGCCTCAATAATCACATAGTCGACACTGGCCCTTTTAGCCTGACGGAAAAAACGCTGCATTCGAGCTGTTGAGGCTACTGTGGCATTCAGATCATTGACTGTTGAGACACCAGCCACCTCAATGACCGCCGTGCTGAACATCGCTGTGCTAAAACCAGCCTCTTTAAGAATCTCATTGAAATAGCAGGCTGTTGTTGTTTTTCCGTTGGTGCCGGTGATTGCTATGACCCTAAGGTGCTTGGCTGGCTTACCATAGCGACCGCTCACCACCCTAACGCGACTTTTTCGATAAGTTTTCTCCACTCCATGTAGCATAGCTGTTGGTAGCATCCGCCGAGTCCACTTGACCAATGATTCTTTCATTTCTCTATTTTACCACTTTGCTACAATGTAAAGATAGGTATGAAGATTTTGGGAATCGAAACCAGTTGCGATGAAACTGCGGCCGCTGTTGTTGAGGATGGCAAGCGGCTCCTTTCCAATGTCATCAACTCGCAAATTGATATTCACGCCGAATATGGCGGAGTAGTCCCAGAGGTTGCCGCAAGAAGTCACCTAGAAGTAATCAACCCCGTCGTCAACAAGGCTTTAGCTGATGCTGGTTGCACCTGGGACGACATCGACGCCATAGCCGTCACCTACGCGCCCGGACTTGTCGGCTCGCTTCTGGTTGGTACCCTAGCCGCTCGCACTCTGGCAATTATTCATAAAAAGCCACTTTATAAAATCCACCATGTCGAAGCTCATGTATATGCCAACTTTATCACCGAGCAAAGATCGGTTGAAAACCCAGACTGCCAGGCTACGTTAGCCTCGGGTGACGCGAGGCGGGGCAGCACCCAG
>CAZBLG010000028.1:0-7857 GCA_964492805.1 uncultured Candidatus Saccharibacteria bacterium | reverse complement strand
GCCTTGCCACTAAGTACCTTGCCGCCGGCGATCACCTCATCACGCAGGGTCCTGAAAACCCCTTGAACTTCCAGCTCGCCTACTTCTGTTTCAGCAACTTCAGGAGCCAATAACGCCTCCATCGAATCTTTGGCATTATCAAGCAGCTCATAAATCACACTATAGATACGAACCTCAACCTTTTCGCGAGCGGCTAATCGCTTCACTGAAGGTGGCAATTCAACACTAAAGCCATAAATAACCGTATTCTCGCCAGTTGCTAGATGGACGTCTCTTTCGGTAATATTGCCCACACCGGTGCCAATAATTTGCAGGCTGACTTCATCGTTGGTTTCAATCAGCTTAAGACTATCTACTACAGAGGTCAACGAACCTTGAACATCAGCCTTGACGACAACATTGAACTCGGCGGCCTCGCGCTGTTGACTCATCATTTTCAATATATCAGCGCCCGTAACATTGGTGGTCGCGGCTTGTCGCTCCTGCTCCAGCCGAGCCTCGGTCGCCAGCTGACGAGCAGCTTTTTCATTCTTCGCCACAACGAACGAGTCGCCAAACTGCGGTAGCTCCTTGAACCCAGTGATAACTACTGGGGTAGCTGGACCGGCCTGCTTTAACGGCTGTCGACGAAAATCTTGAAGCGTCCTAACTCGGCCATATGTGCGGCCAGCCACCAGATAGTGACCTGGTTTTAGTTGACCATGCTCAATCAACAGACCCACAACCGCACCGCGCCCAGTCTCCATGCGCGATTCAATCACCAACCCCTCAGCCGCGACATCATCATCAGCCTTCAAATCTTCCAAGTCAGCCACCAAAAGCACCATATCTAGCAGTTTGTCGATGTTTTGACCGGTCTTGGCACTGATTTCAACCATCACCGTATCGCCGCCCCACTCTTCTGGATTTAAGCCGTGTTCAGAAGCCAGCTGCGCTTTGACCATGTCGGGATTGGCCGCTTCTTTGTCCATTTTGTTGATCGCTACAACGATTTTGGCATTGGCGGTTCTAGCAAATCGAATGGCCTCAACTGTCTGAGGCTTCACCCCATCATCAGCCGCCACCACAATGATGACCACATCGGTCAACACCGCTCCGTGTTGCCTAAGAGCGGCAAACGCTTCATGTCCTGGTGTATCGAGAAGGGTGATCATCCTGCCCTTTCGCTCAGCCTGATAGGCGCTGATATGCTGGGTAATTCCCCCGGCCTCACCCTCGGCCGTCTTGTTGTCCAAAATAGCATCCAAAAGGCTAGTTTTGCCGTGATCAACATGGCCCATTACCGCGACGATTGGCGGACGAGACACCGCCTTGTCGGACAGCTGATGGACCTGGCGCACCTGCGCAACGGCCACCTTTTTCTCTAGGCGAACATCCAGACCCAGCTCCTCAACAATAATTGAGGCTGTTTCAAAGTCCAGCCGCTGATTGATTGTCGCGGCAATGCCATTTTTAAACAACTCACCTACCAGTGTAGTCACTGGCAAGTTAAGGGTCTCAGCCAGCTCACCAACGGTCACCGAATCTGCGATTGCAACGATTTTTTCCTGTGTCATATTTGACCTCCTCTTTCTCGTCGTCTGCAAATCTCGGCAGTATCGGCGAACTCTTTATATTGTCTAATAGGCTATTTCTTTTTGCCGCTTAGGCTAAGTGAGATTTTTCGATTGTCTTTATCTATCTCTAAGATTACAAATTCTTTACGCTCATTTAGGGTAAATACTTTCTCAGGATCAGTGCCGTCGCCTCCTAGCTCACTGACGTGGACTAGTGCCTCAACGCTCGAGCTAAGTTGGACAAATGCACCAAATGGGGTAATTCGCGTAACGGTGCCTTCGACAGCGCTACCGGCCTGGAACTGCTCAACTTCGTCCAGCCAAGGATCTTTAGTCAACTGCTTCATGCTGAGACTGAGGCGCTCCTTGTCAATTGCGATAATTTTCGCCTCGACCGTCTGGCCAACCTTGACGTAGTCGCTTGGATTGTTGACTCGCTCCCAAGAAATCTCTGAAATGTGAATCAACCCTTCGATGCCCTCGACATTTACAAATACGCCGAAATCGACTACGCCAGTGACTATTCCGGTAGCCGCATCGCCGATTGCCATCTTCTTAAATCGCTCAGCCAAACCTTCCTTAACTGCCTCTTTTTCAGAGAAAATCAGCTTGTTTGCTTTGCGATCGGCATCAAGTATTCGCACTCGAAGCTCTTTACTGATTAGAGTGTTGAGTCGCTGCAGAATCTCATCCTTGTCACTTGAGCCAACGCGTGGGTAGTGCTCGGCTGACAATTGAGATACTGGCAAGAATCCACGCACCCCTTCATACTCAACCAAGAGTCCGCCGCGGTTTGCATCGTACGGAGTGATGGTGATGATTTCACCAGCTTCCATCCGCTCGGCAACTTCGTCCCAGCCGCGATCTTTGGCAGCCTTGCGAAGTGACAAGAGTGAATAGCCATTGTCCAGCTCCGTGTCAACTACACTGGCGGTTACTTCGTCGCCTTCTGAGTAGTTTTTAGAAAAACCAACCTCTCGGCGAGGTACCAAACCTACACCAAGTGGCCCTAAATCAATTAAAATTTCGTGCTTTTTAACAGAGAGAACGTTGCCGTGCACTACCTCCCCTGCAATAAGTTGCTTGATATCGTCTCCTGCTTGCGTCAGCAGGTCATCCATGGTTATTGTGGCGTTTGCCATAAGTCTATTAAAGACCCCTTCCTTAAATTGTATTTACTTGAGACGCCCCAAAATTAGGCCTCTCATAGATTGGTTAATTGTACAGGAATATACAAGAGAAGTCAAAGGTGGACTACAGATGACGCAGCGAGCGCCTGTAGGCAACAAAACTAGCGACAACTAACGCCAGGGCAAGCGCCGAAAGCTCTTGGTCTGGGCCGCTTTGAGGTAGCCTTGAGTCATCTCTCGAGTCACCAGGAGTAGCTACTGGCTGGCTAGACGATCCCTCAGCTGCCGTCTGTCCCTCGTCAACATCAGTGGTAGCACCTGTTTCTTCGTCTACCTCTGGACTACTATCAACTCCACCCGGCAAGTCTACAGCGTCCTCGTTTGCGGGTACGTCACCATCTTCAGCTGGCGCCTCCACGTCGTCATCCTCGGCCGGCGCTTCTGAATCTTCAATGTCTGCTGGAATTACCATCGGCGGGGTCTGATCACTCATAGCAAACTGCTTAACACCGTACAAAACACCGAGTGCCACCAGAACTAGGACAATACCAACAATAATAAAAATTTTGACCGATCCACCCTGTCGCACTGCGCTTTTCATAATATCTGACTCCAATTGTTATTTGCCTACAGCCCACCGCAGTTACATTCACTTAGAATGCCTTTATTTTACCACCATTGGTCAATAAACGCAATCACTTGAGCGTGCTATAATACAATCTATGATTATTGCCGTTGATACTGGGGGGACCAAGACCCTTGTAGCAGCCTTTAGCCCAGATGGTCAGCTGCTCAACAAAGTTAAGTTCCCTACCCCTAAAAATACCTCAATATATATCGAGACTGTCATTCAGCATATCGGACAGCTTGCTTCAGCTAAGGAAATTGAGGCTATTAGCATCGCTCTACCGGGGGTGATTCGGGATCAAAAAGCAGTTATTTGTCGGAATTTGGGCTGGCGGGACTTTGATGTAATTGCCGCTCTGAAGCAAAGGTGGCCCAGTGTTCCAATGTGGCTAGAAAACGATGCTAACCTCGGTGGCGTAGGTGCAGCCAGGCTGAGCTCACCTACCCCTAGTCGGTGCCTGTACGTCACTGTTAGTACCGGTGTTGGCGGTGGCTTTGTGGTTGATGGGAAAATTGAAAAAAGCTTATCAGAGAGCGAATTTGGCGACATCACTCTTGAATACGATGGAAAAATAACCAACTGGGAGCATATAGCTGGCGGTAGTGCGATTAGTGGCGTTTATAGCCCGAGAATTGACGAATCAACAGAGAGCTGGGTCAAGGAAGAGGTCGGTAGGCGAATTGCTCG
The DNA here is from genome assembly GCA_964492805.1 of uncultured Candidatus Saccharibacteria bacterium. Classification (GTDB taxonomy): domain Bacteria; phylum Patescibacteriota; class Saccharimonadia; order Saccharimonadales; family Saccharimonadaceae; genus Nanosynbacter. The sequence goes on along the minus strand of CAZBLG010000028.1, from coordinate 3,856 downwards.
CGGACTTTTGGCGGTACTGCCGGTGCTTCGCCCAGATATAGTGGCAATTGGCGGTGGGCTGGGTGCTCGGTATCACCTATTTAGCGACTATGTGGAGCAAACTCTCTCAGCCGAGCTGCCAGAAGACTACCGCTGTCCAGTCATTACTGCGCCAAACCCAGAGGAGATAGTTGCATATGGCTGCTACTACCACGCCAAAGATCAGCTCGGTCTTTAGTCGTTTGCAGAAAGATTTTAGCGATATTGCCTTTGTGGCTGGCGTTGATTTTCAGTGGTCACCAGACACCAGCACCATCACCCACCCCCCAATCACCACCCGAGAGGAGCTTTCTCAGTTACTTCACGAGGTTAGCCATGCCCTGCTAGGCCACCTGAGCTACCCTAGCGACATTGCGCTGATCGACATGGAAAGACAGGCGTGGCAGCATGCGATTGAGCAGCTAGCCCCCCGTTATGGCCTCAGGCTTGGCGTAGAAGATGATATTGTTCAGAACACTCTTGATAGCTATCGCCTGTGGCTGTCTGCCCGTAGCACCTGCCCCGAGTGCTCGTCTATCGGCCAAGGGCTCAACAAAAGCAACTATCGCTGTTTGGCCTGCGGACAATCATGGCGAGTTAACGAAGCTCGAACTTGTAGGCTGAAACGCTACAAAACATAAGAATCGCCCGCTATGTACGGGCGATTCTTGCTCATCAGGGTAATTTCCTGTTTACTAGCTAGCACTATCAGTGGTAGTTGCTTTGCGTCGACGTGACACCCGACCACCCTTTGCGCCAGCAATTCGCGCTAGCTCAGGGTTAGCGGCAAAGCCACCCCTGGTTCCTACAACGCTACCGCCTTTTTTGCCGATTTTTGCGTAAAAATCAGAGCCGTGACGTGTTTTGTTAGTCATTGCAGCCTTCTGGCCACCTGCTTTTGTTCCTGCCATTCGAGTTTTCCTCTCAAATTAAAAGGTTTCCACATAAAAAAACTGCAGAAACCCCCTCTTATATATCACACACGCTATAGTGTATGATTACAGTATAGCATACTGCTTGTACTTTGTCAATATTTACATATACGTTTTTTATTGTGAATAAGATATTGCACTTTTTGGAGGGTTGGCCTATACTGATAATAGTTACCGGCAATAAGCCAGTAACGGCACCTGTTTTCGGACAATTCGTCCACCACAACATCCGCCAAACTAAAGCGGATCTAGTAAAAAACCACCTTTTCTGCGAGATAGGTGGTTTTTCTTTTGATTGTTACTACTGCTTAGTTATGCCCGGTGCGATGACAAATGATGATACCCCTAGCTTGGGCTGGGGCCCAAGCAACTTAAATTAATTATATCGATTAGCCTCGAATCATTGCCCACATGGCGGCTCGGTTCTGAGAGAAATGGTAGCCGGTGTGAGTGTTTAGCTCAATTAAAATCGCTGCCGTTCCTCTCTCGGCCAACCAGTCCTCATATGTTCCCGTCATAACAATGCCAAATACGGCGTTAGTTTGTGAGTTTGGTATGTAGCGATAGCCAGTCATTTGCGAATATAGTGGTCCAAGGGTGTTAGCGATACCGACGTCGTTACCGTTTACAAGTGAGCCGACGCTGTGATAAGTCACCACGAAGCGTGGGTTGAGCTGTTGGGTGAATCTAGCAAGAGCCGCTGACTCTGGTTCTGACAGTGGCGCACTACCGCCAGCACCCTCTTCAACCCGACCACCAGACACTCCAATATCAGAGGTCCAGTTGTGAGTATTAAAGTTACGATTTAGGTTAACTCCCCTAGCATTATAGCGACTAGCTACCGCTACGCTGTCGGGGCTGACCACTGGAATCACTACGATTTGCTTGTTGGCAGGGATTTCTTTTGCTCTGGCCTCAAGATCAGCAATCAGCGCATCCATGATGTACTTACTGCTGAGCTCATTGCCGTGAATTGCTCCCGTAAACAGCACCGTTTGAGATCCGCTACCGAAGTAGTAGGCGTTAATCGGACGGCCCTGAACTGAAGAGCCAATTGTAGCAACCGTGTGACAGCGAGTGCGAGAGCTAAGCTTCCACTCATCTTCACTGACAACCTCATGCTGGCTGACTATACCTTTTGCGACATTAACCGAAAAGTCGACACAACGACCTAAACTACCTAATTTGACATATATTTTATCGCCCTGAGCTGAGATGGTAGCATTTCCACCCGTAAACTTCACCAGTTTAGCGATATCCTGATCGGGCTTAAGCGACTGATCAAGCTGCAGAGTTATTGTTGCATTTGGATCTACTCCAGAATGGCCAACACTAACACCACTAACTTTTGGGCCACCAGACAGCTTAAACTGCAGCTCATGGTCCCTTTCGAGCGTACTGCCATCGACTGCCTCAACATCGGTTACTACTAGTTGGTATGTGGAGTTTCGTGTTAACTCTTCATCGGTGGTGGCAACAATTTGATAGTCCGACACCTCTGTGCTTAAAGGTTCGTCGTGAAGAGTTTCGCCATCAACACGAAGCAACTTTACCTTGGCGGACTCAAGTTTCTTGTCTAAGTTAAACTCAAATGTTTGTGGCTTATCGTAAATAGTCTGACCCTCGCTCACTGAAGATTCTTCAACTTTTACCGCTGGCAAGACCTGAACGCCTTTAGTGGCGATAACCTCTGCCTGCTTGCCATTAAAAGTCCGCTCAACACTGAGCTCGTGGGTTTCACCCTGAGACAGTTCAAGTTCAGAAACGTCACAACTCACCGCCTGCCCCTCAGGGCTACAGGTTACGCGACTATCTTTAAAGACTAGGTCATATTGAAACACCTCATCACTAGTGGAAAGTGGTAAAACGACTGGTTTTTTGGCCGGAATTGGCCTTTCTAGTAGCTGTACAGACAGCACAGGGGCGGCAGGGGTCTTTATGATAAACGTCTTTCCGAATAATGATAAGCCAAATGGGGCCATAGCCAGTCGCGCCTCCCCTTCCTCGGGCGAGCCGATAGGCTTTACGCAGGCCTCTAGCCCAAATAGCTGTCTATCGCCAACATCAACTGACCTAGTCACCTCAAGGGCGTACTGATCACTCTCGCTAGACTGGAGGGTTTTGGGAAAAACAGACAGCTGACTAACGCAGTTATCACCAGCATATGAAAACTCGATAGTTCGTGGCCAATAAGCAAAAACTAACCCGATTACTACTAAAGTCACCCCTGTAATAAATATATTTCGCTTTGTCAAAAGACCGCTAGCGGCCTGGGCAAATCTTTTTATGTTTTGCTTAAGATGCACATTGGCTATTTTACCATAAGCGTACTAGAGAGGGCAATCCGCCTTACTGGTGAGTATTGCATCGTATGGCGCCAATCTTCGATGGTAAACTACATGCCAATAATCGGAGTTACTCCAGCCAATTTCTGTACTATCAGCGCTAGGGTAATTATTATAACTGGCAGGACGTACTGCATGAAAATACGTAGACGATAGCGATTTGTCTCGCTGAGCCTTATACCTAGTTGACCCAGCTCCCATTCGTAGAATTTTGTATCTGCTGCTTTAGTAAACTGAGCGTGCGAAAATGGGCAGCCTTTAAGTAGCATCAGGATCAGTAAGTGAATTGCCGCAAATATCGCAACAATCCTGTAATCAATCCAAAGCCAGGAAGTAAATGCGACTAATTGCAGTAGCATATGTAAAATTATTAATATATTTTTCATGCTGGACACAGTATATCACTCGAATAATTCCTAAAAAATATAAAAGCAACCCTTTTCGAATGGCCAAGGGAGTTTGCCGGCCTGACGGGGCAAAAGAAAAAGGACTCCCTGTTCGGAAGTCCTTCTTATAATTCGGCACCGTGCTAGTTTCCCACTGTTGCAGTATAATCGCCGC